>CAYSHS010000248.1:0-5360 GCA_964430845.1 uncultured Pirellulales bacterium
TCTATAATACCGGCAGGAATAAGGCCTTTTATTTTATCTTTAGTACGCTCTTCAACCCAGGCATTTATTGTTTTTCGGGTTTCTTCCGGCTTCTGAATAAAATCAAGATCGCTTAGACCTGAGTTGAAATACTTTTTATTAAAATCAAGAAATTCAGGCAAAAAGTCATATCCCTTCTGTCCCCATAACGAATTGGCGAGATTCAACTGAAAGCCGGCTGCTTCCTGATTATTTTCCAATTGTTTCTGCAAAGTACTGAAACCTGCTGCTGTTTTCTCAAACCCAATGGGTGGAAAACAAAGTACCTTCGCCATTTCTTTTGCAGTATTTCCTCGCGAACCAGAATAGACCATCGCAAATGCAGTGGAAATGCTGTATGGCGATATGAATAAATTACCTTCTGATGCTTTTATCTGGGATTGTTCTTTAATCCTGGCGTATAAATTTAATGCAAATTCGTTATTACCGGCTACAATCTCTGTTAAATTTTCATTATTTGAGTTTGACGCAAAAGCCTCCCCTGAAAATATACTCAAAATCCAAATAAAAGAACCTGTTAAGACAATAATTATGAATCTTTGTCTCTTGCCTTCTAAAAACATTTCTATATCTCCTTTGACATTCCAAATAAAAACGGGTACTAAAAAAAAACACAAGCCGCTATTAATAAAGACGGGAAAAAGAAGATTTTGTTGCAAAAAAATCCATAAATGTCTTTTTTAAAAGAAAAACAGGTTTAGTTGTTAATGTGCAGGATTTTTGCGCCTTCGAAGCCGTTGAATTTTGTTGATGATGCGGTGCTGTACGCGCCGATATTTTCTGTGTAGAGATAGTCCCCTATCGCCAGATTTCCGGGAAGATGCTCGGCCATGGAAATTTTATCGAAACTGTCGCAGGTCTGGCCTACTACGGCGCAAATTTCTTTTTTGCCTTTCCTGAAAGAATGGAAATTCGGAATCCAGTGGTCATAAACGACGCCGGAAAAAGTGTGATACACGCCGTCGTTGATGTGATAAAAAATCTTGTTGTCTCTCTTTGCTTTTCCGATTATTTCGGAAACGAGCGTCGAGGAAGTCGCTACTAAAAATCTGCCTGGCTCTGCGATAATTTCTATTTCTTCGGGAAAGAGGCTGTCGAATTCCTTGTTTAATATAGCTGAGAGTTTTTCGAACCTCGGGACATTTGAATCATAAAGAGCAGGGAAACCTCCTCCTATGTCGATTATATCCAGCTTGAATCCGTTCTTTCCTGCCTCGTTAAGTATCCCTGAAGTTATGCTTAACGAGGCGATGTAGTTTTCAAAATTTGTACACTGGCTTCCTACATGAAAACTCAGACCTTCCACTTTCAATCCCAAATCAAACGCTTTTTTAATAAGGCCGGAAGCATCCGAAGGCTCGGCTCCGAATTTCGAGGCCATTTCAACCTGTGAGCCTGAATCCGGTACTTTTAATCGAAGAATCAGACCTGCTTTGCGGCAGTATTGTTTTATTTTCCTCAACTCTTCGATGTTATCGTAAGTGACAAGAGGCTTGTACTTATTTATTTTCTTCAGGGTGTCCCTGTCTTTTATCGTATTGGAAAAAATTATCCTGTCCCAGATAAAATACTCTTTCTTTTTTTCCCTCCATTTTTCAATCAAGTTATACACCTCAATAAACTCGTTATAAGATGCCACATCGAAACTCGAACCTTCATCGAATAATGTTTTTATTATGGATGGGTCCGAATTCGCTTTGACCGCGTAATAAGCCTGAACTCTCGGTAGAGCTTTTTTGAACCTGCGATAATTTTCCCTGATTACTTTATGGTTGACAATCTGCAGAGGAGAACCATGTTTTTTTACAAGTTTAAGAAGTAAGTTTTTTTCCATGCCTTTATTCATTATTTTTACTTAGCAAATCTTCGAGCATTTTCATCTCTTTCGGAGCGGTTCTGCTGAAATTCTCGAAATATGAATCCTTCAGTTTTTTCATTAACTCTTCTCTTCTGTCGTAAAGCCTTTTCAACTTTTTTGCTTTAGCATTCTGCATTACATAAGAAGTAATCAATGGAAGAGCAATTGTCGAATCCGTATAAACTATTACGCTTTTTTCAACTTCATTCGGGTCAATTTTGCCCCAGGTGACGGCTTCTTTCGGAGTCGCTCCGGACAGGCCGCCGGTATCTACTCTCGCATCTGTTATTTGAATAAAATAATCCTGCCCGACTTCTTTTATTCTTAATATTTCCTGTATCTGAGGCTCGGTCTGAAGCATGAAATTCTTGGGGCTGCCGCCGCCGACTAAAATTACCGCGGTCTTGCCTTTTTCATATACCTTGGAATTCAGAATAATCGCGGTCGATTCGTTCACGTCTATGCTCGGATTTATTCTCAACTTGAATTTTTCGCTGAGCACTTCAAGACCGGCTATGTTCATTCCGATAGTGGAATCACCGGGAGAAGAAGTAAAAACGGGAACTCCCGACCTGTAAGCTGAAGCCAAAATATTGACTTTACCGAGCTTGTTTTCCTGCTCGATTTCATTCATTATTTTCCCGAGATGATAATAGAATTCCTGAGTTCCCATCTCTTTCTGGAATTCTCTTCTTGTCAGGATTTTTCTAAGTCTCCTGTCGGTTTCCATCAAGACATTTTCATAATCGAAGAGAACATCGTAGATTCTTGTCACTCCAACTTCTCGTAAATCGCAATCATCGACGTTCGGGCTGCCCTCATAAAGTGGAAGGTTGAAAGTATAGTGCATATCATGGTACATATTGGCGCCGGTAGCAACTATCCAGTCAATAAAACCATATTCGATTAAAGGTATAATAGACGAAGCCATCCCGGCTGGTGTAAGCGCTCCGGCCAGGCTCATTCCAACTGTAACTTCTTTTTTGGAATATTCTTTGACAATCAATTCCGCAGCGTTCTTGATTCTTCCTGCATTATACGCGTTGAATGTTTTCTCGATTAAATCCGTGACTGAATAATCTTTAGTAATAGGTTCGGGAAGAATCCTTTTTCCCGATAAATATCGCGATTTCTTCGGACAATTATGTTCCATTTCTTAAAACCTCTTTATAGTATTTTTCTTCTTTTTTTTAGACAACAGACCACGTCCGTCAATTGACATTAAAAGTCTCTGTTTTGCAGAGCAGTTTATACGATTTGTGTATTTTTGAAAACTTTAAAGTTTTGCTTAAAAGCCAATAATTATGTTTTAAATTCACCAAAAGCGAGGTGCTGATTATCCGAGTATTGTTATTGATGAATGCGGAAGCATATTATATAATTCCTTGTTTTTATTCGATAATGAAGTTATGAAAGAATTCAGGTTTAAAGCGGTATTATTTGATCTTGACGGTACTCTTCTCGATACACTGAAGGATTTGGCTGATTCCCTGAATGCGGTTTTGAGCAGTCACGGAATGGATACGTTTCCTGTCGATGACTATCGACGCTTCGTAGGCAAAGGTTTGAAAGAGCTGATTAAATGCGTTCTGCCTAAAGAAAAGATAAACGAACAAGTTGTAGAGGAATTTCTCTCGGCTATGAGAGTCGAGTATGCAAAACGCTGGGCAGAAAATACAAAGCCTTACCCGGAAGTGCCGGAATTACTCGATGAATTACAGCAAACAGGTTCACCTATGGCAGTTCTTTCCAATAAAGCAGATGAATTTACCCAAATTATAGTCAAAACGCTTCTACCGAAATGGCAATTCCAGGTCATCCGGGGACTTACAAGCGATTTTCCAGCCAAGCCTGATCCTGCATCGGCTCTGCAAATAGCCTACGAGCTTAAAATCCAGCCATGCGATTTTATTTATCTCGGCGATTCAGGCATTGACATGCAAACTGCCAATGCAGCCGGAATGTACGCGGCTGGAGCGATGTGGGGATTTCGTACAGCGGAGGAGCTGAAAGCAAACGGCGCTAAAATTCTCGTAAAATCCCCCTTGCAGGTGCTCGAATTGCTTAATTCGTAACTGACAATAAAAGAAATCAACGTTCCAATATGGTTAAATCTTCGTATGTTTCGCGTTTTCTGATTATCGAGAAATTTTCACCATCGACGAGCACTTCTGACGCTCTGCAGCGGGCGTTGTAATTGCTGCTCATAGCAAAACCGTAAGCTCCTGCTGTAAAAACTGCAAGTAAATCTCCTCGTTGGACGGGAGGTAATGCGCGGTCTTTTGCAAGGAAATCAGCTCCTTCACAAATCGGGCCTACAACATCGAATATTTCAGCTCCATCCATTTGAGAGTTTTTCTCTCGCTGAGATGGGACGAATTTCTCAACCACTTTTGCAGGCCATATAAAATGAAACGCATTGTAAAGCGAAGGTCGTATCAGGTCGTTCATGCCTGCATCGACAATCGCGAATTTTTTGCTTCCACCCTGTTTGGTATAAATAACACGCGTGAGCAATATGCCAGCATTTGCACATATACTTTTTCCAGGCTCAAGAATTAGCTTGAGGTTTTTGTCTTTAAGCAGAGGAACAATTCCCGCCGCATATTGCTGCGCTGAAGGAACTGTATCGGATTCGTAATCGGCGCCGTAACCGCCGCCTAAATTAAGTGCTTCGATAATATGACCGCGTTTGCGAATCTCATCTATCACAGGCAGAATCTTTTTTACGGCATTTACAAAAGGGTCGATAGTTTTCCCGCCGCTGCCAAGATGCACGTGTACGGCACACAGGTTCACATTTTTGTCGGCGGAATACTTGTCGAAAATATTTATAGCATGTTCGATATCGACTCCGAATTTCGTTTCTTTCACTCCGGTAGTCGTATATACGTGAGTTTTATATTGAACATCGGGATTGATGCGAAGTGCGGCTTTTGTTTTTTTGCCCTGCTTTTTCGCTAATATAACCAGGTTTTCAAGCTCAGCCTGTGATTCGATATTGAAATATCCGATGCCGGCATTCAGCGCATCAATAATTTCCCTGTCGGTTTTTCCCACACCAGCGAATACGATTTTCGATGTATCACCACCCGCCTGCCTGACCCGGAACAGCTCCCCGCCGCTTACAACATCAAATCCGCTGCTCGCCTGGGCCATAAACTTCAGGATATTAATGTTTCCACAGGCTTTTACGGAATAGCAAATTGTTGTCTGGATTTCACTGAAAGCCTTCTGCATCTTTTGCAGATGCTCGAGAAAAGTGGCCTTGCTGTAAATATAAGTTGGAGTGCCGACCGCTTCTGCGATTGTCTCGATTTTCACGTTCTCGGCAAATAAATTGCCATTTTGATAGCCAAAATAATCCATATTGTTAATTTCTTATAAAATTGTCCTTGATAGTCATAAAAATATTATATGGGAAACAGTATAAGGATTTTTGATTTTTTTTCAAGTCTGTAAT
>CAYSHS010000249.1:0-5343 GCA_964430845.1 uncultured Pirellulales bacterium
ATGAAAAGAATAACCGCCTCCATAAGCTTTCTTTGAAATAATGACTCCTCCACATTCGCTTAAAGGCAAATTGTGTGTTAAGGGCAATCGATTAACAAAAGAAATATGTGAAAAGCTCGATGTTGAGTTTAAGGAAGTAGGAGAGCTTATAGTTGCTTTCAACGAGCATGAAATAGAAAACCTTCTGCAATTGAAAAAAGAAGGTGAAATGCTTGGTGTTCCGCGGCTGGAAATAGTAAATTCCTACTGGCTCAGAGAAAATGAACCGAATTTAAATAAGGATGCAGTTGCCGCTCTTTTTGCTCCTACTGCAGGCGTAGTCAGTCCATATCGGCTTGTATATCGTCTTTGTGAAAATGCTATCAGGAATGGTATGGAAATACATACTCAGACTATGGTGCAAGGTATCATCCATCTTGCGGAGCATAACTCGAATGGCACAGAACGTTTTGAAATAATAACAACGAAAGGTATTTTTAAAACGAAATATCTTATTAACGCCGCAGGTCTTTTTGCTGATGAGATATCAGGAATGGCAGGAATTGACGACTTCAAAATCAGGCCACGCAAAGGGCAGGAGTTTTTATTAGACAAAAAATGCGAACACTTAACCAATCATATCATCTTCCCGCTTCCAACAAAAACTTCAAAAGGTATTTTGATTATAAAAACCTCGGACGGCAATCCTATGATAGGACCGACCGCCCATGACGTGGACGACAAATACGATCTTTCAACATCGGAAGACGGGCTAAAAGAAGTATTTACATCGGCGGCGAAATTAATTCCCTCAATAAACAGAAACGATATTATCGCCTATTTTGCCGGTTTAAGACCGGTTGCCGGAGACGATTTTATTATAAGGCATGAAGAAAAGGTCCCTGGTTTTATCAATATAGCTGGCATACAATCTCCAGGACTGACATCTGCATCTGCAATAGCAGTATTTGTTAGCGACCTTCTGAAAAATAACGGCCTGTCTATGGAAACGAAACAAGTTTTCCATGACTCTGAGCCAAAACACACGCACCTTTTCAGTTTACCATTAAACAAAGTAAAAGAAACCATCCAAAAGAACACCTCATATGGTGACATAGTATGTCGTTGTGAAATGGTTTCGGCAGGTGAAATCCAGGACGCAATAAAACATGGAGCAAGAACACTCGACGGTATAAAATTCAGAACTCGCGCACAAGCCGGCAGATGTCACGGCAGTTTCTGTACGACAAGACTTATGAGAATTCTCAGTGAAGAGACAAACAATGCTCTGACCGCTATTACTAAACGAGGCCCTGGATCAGAAATAGTCAAAGAGAACCGTAATGATACGCAATAGGGACTTAGTTATAGTAGGTGCGGGACCAGCCGGAATGGCGGCGGCGATTTCTGCGCATGAAAGCGGCGTAAAGGATATTTTACTTCTTGAAAGAGATCAGTACCTGGGCGGCATACTTAATCAATGTATCCATACCGGATTTGGAGTCGAATATTTCAAAGAAGTCCTGACCGGCCCGGAATACGCAGAACGATTCATAAAACAAATAAAAAAGACACCCCGGATAGAAGTCAGCCTGCAATCATTCGTAGTGCATCTTACGAAAGACAAGGTACTGACCTTTATAAAACCCGGCATTATCGAGGAAGTGCAGGCGAAAGCGATAATTATGGCAACTGGGTGCAGGGAAAAGACACGGGAAATGATACATATCGCTGGAACAAGGCCGGCTGGAATATTTTCCGCCGGACTGGCCCAGAAGCTAATAAATATCGAGGGTCTATTGCCGGGTAAAAAAGTTGTAATAGTAGGCTCAGGTGATATCGGTCTTATTATGGCACGTCGTTTTGTACTCGAAGGAGCCGAAGTCAAAGCCGTAGTTGAGATACAAAGCCAGACACAGGGACTTTTACGCAATGTAGTTCAATGTTTAGAGGATTTTGACATACCTCTTTATTTCAAACATAAAATCTCAAGGATTCATGGCAGGGATAGAGTAGAGAAAGTCAGCATAGTCGAGGTGGATGACTTCTTTAATGAAACAGGCAATCCGGAAATGGAAATCGGATGCGATACTGTTTTAATATCAGCGGGGCTTATTCCTGAAAATGAACTTATAGAAATGGCGGGAGTTGAAATAGATAAAAAGAGCAACACTCCCGTGTCAGATGAGTTAAATAAAACGTCCATTCCCGGCTTATTCGTATGCGGTAATTCATATAAGGTTTATGATATTGTTGATTCTGTCTCGCATGACAGTGAGATGGCTGGTCGACAGGCCGCAGAATATCTTGAGGCACTTAAATGATAAGAAATATCAGATGTATAGAATGTCCCAAAGGCTGCTTATTATTAGTAGGTATAGAAGATTCCAAAGTTATAAGTATAAGCGGCAACGAGTGTCCAAAAGGTAAAAAGTATGCTATAAAGGAAATAGAAAATCCTGTCAGAATATTGACATCAACAGTTTTATCGCAGGGATTAAAAATTAAAATGATCCCCGTTAGAACTGATCATCCGATACCAAAAACTGTATTAAAAAAAGCAATGGAAGAAATTAAGCGAATTCGAATTAACGAACCTGTTCAGGTTGGTACTATTATAGCCGAAAACTTTTTAAATTTGGGAATAAACCTGATTGCAACAAGAGATTGTGAGAGCTAAGCATCTCATTGCCATTTCAGAATATAATTTTTACATCGGAGGCGAAAATTACCTCTGTCTTGTAAAAACCACACTTTCTTAACCAATACTTAGCTGAGCACCATGTAAGTTACCGACGCCAGAACCGCTCCAACAACAGGACCTGCGACAGGAATCCAGGCATATCTCCAGTCACTGTCCCGCTTTCCTCCCGGCATAGGAAGTATTGCATGTACAAGTCTCGGACCCAAGTCACGTGCTGGATTGATTGCATAACCAGTAGTTCCACCAAGTGACAGACCAATAGCCAGAACAACCAGCGCAACAGGTAGAGCATCCAGTGCGCCAAGCCCGACCTCTCCTGCAGAAATAAACAATACGGCAAATACCAGAACAAAGGTTCCAATAACTTCCGAGATGAAATTAACAGGTATATTTCGAATTGCCGGACCTGTGCAAAATACTGCCAGTTTGAGGTTCTTATCTTCAGTTGCCTGAAAGTGGTCCCGATACGATAACCAGACTAAAGAGGCCCCAATCATTGCACCAATCATTTGGGCGATAATGTATGCAGGCACTTTTGACCAGCTAAACTTACCAGCGACTGCAAGTGCCAGTGTTACAGCCGGATTGATATGCGCCCCGCTATAAGCTGCTATTGTAAATACTCCTATAAACACACCCATAGCCCAGCCGAATGTAATCACGATCCATCCGGATTTTTCGCCTTTGGTCCCTTTTAGAACTACGTTGGCCACAACGCCGTCGCCCAATAAAATTAGTAAGGCCGTCCCAATTATCTCAGCTATGAAATAGTTCAATATTATACTCCTTTCTTGATATGGTTAAGACTTCTGTAAAATATATATGTTTATATTTAATAATGAGTTAAACACATTGTTTTCTTGTAATCTCCTGCATTTTTAACAGGCATTTCACTGCAGGTTCAGTCAAAAGTCGTATAGACGAAAAAAAACCGGCGTTTTCTTCTGTACCGGATACACAAACTTTTCTGCTTAGCGAAATAACATCACCAAAGACTTTCCATTGGTCTTCTATATCGAAAGCAACATTATCTCCGGCAGCGACTTTTGCTCTTGCTATGACCATGTCATTACCTTTTTGTACAGACTGATAACCGTTAGCAAGTTGCTGAACGTGATTCTGACCTCTAAAAAGTTCGATATATGCAGGTTTTTCCTGTTTAATTTTAGGAATTGTACCACCTGAGATTTCTATACCCCACTCGCCTGCTGCAGAACGAACGAATGAAACTGCTCCCCCATTCTGTAAACGTCCAAGATCAACTCGATCACCTTGCTGTGCGAATGCTATTGAAACTGTCAGGCATAATCCAAGTATTACGCATTTGTGGAACATCAGTATTTAACTCCGATATAGTCCTTTTAAATTTTAATCAAAACAGGTGGGCTGCAACATTCTAATGTAGCCACACCTGAATTTACTTCTCAATAACCTTTTGCATTCTTTAATTAATAATCGAGATTCTTTACAACTATTTGAAAATCTGTTGTGCAAACCTATACAGACTATTCTTACCCGATTTCTAAAACCGCACGAAGAAATCCCATGTCTCTTTTGCGATCCAGTTGACATTGGATCCGGGATCCTTCTCATTATTTGAATGGCCGCCCACGAAGGAGCCGAATACCACGGGATATTCCTCCGGAAGCCCTTTGAACTCAGTAGTGACATGTGTGCGGGTGGTCGCGGTGGGTATTTCGGGTAGTTCTTTAAGGCCGTTGTCTTCGATGTGCGTCAGGACACAATATTTCCCGCCTTGTTTTTGCTCATCCGAGTTGACGTACCTGCAAAGGTTGTCCTGGGTACCGGTCGTGCTAAAATACGCAATGGGTTTGTGTTTATTTTCAGGAAGATAGATATTCCAATTGGCCGGTGCATAACAGGCAACGGCGCGAAGATCATCCTGGAAATCCAATGAGAGCGAGTATGAGACCATTGCGCCGAAACTGAAGCCGCAGCAAAATATGCGAGATGTATCTATGCTAAGCTTATCCTTGAAGAGTTTGAGCATGTCAGCGAAGAAAATATGGTCCTTATCGTCACGCCCACGCCACGGAGATTGGTCTGTGTATCCCTCGGGCGCCACGAAAATAACGGGGATATTATCCCTTTTCGCATAGGTCTTGAGTTCATAATAATTACCGCTCACCATCGTATTCATATGTCCGCCCATCATGTGCATGGCAAAAATCAACCGGTATGGTGTGTTCTTGTCGTAATTTTCGGGAATGTCGATAGTGTATTGGCGGGTAAGGCCGGCGCTCTCCATCGTGTAGATTCCGCTTTTGAAATCCCCAAGCTCTTTGTCGGAACCGGCGCTGGGAATCGGAGCGTTCTTCAACTTACGAGAGGCATCAACGGATGATGAGGCCGTTGCAGCCGGAGCAGGCGACGCCAGCGGGATATCCGTGAACAGCAGCGGAGCGAACTCGTGAAAGCTGCGACGCCATGACTGGAACTCGTGAGCTGTATCTTGAGAAATGTAGAAGACAGCTTTGAAACCGGCTTGATTAAGCGTGTCGGCGGCATTCTTCACACTATCGGGATTTTCGCGGCTGCCGCAACTCATAAACACAAGTTTGAGGTGCGACTTGTGGTCAGCGAGATCGGTCGGGCTGTATGTACCACCACTGAGTAGACCGTAATATGAGAATGTATCT
>CAYSHS010000250.1:0-5326 GCA_964430845.1 uncultured Pirellulales bacterium
AGAATAGAGTACCGGTTCATTTTTTTGGCAACTAAGTTGCGCTTATAAGTTGAATCAGCCACTCAATTTAAGGAAAATTCGCTATGAAAAAGGTTCAAAAACGGGAAATAATGTTTTTGTTGGTTTGTACGTTTGTTATAACGTTTATGAGTGGATGTGGTGTACCGCATATACGTACAATTAAGGAGCTCACGGATATTTCAAATTACAGAAATGTTTATGTCGCAAATACCGAAGTCTCCTCTAAAGAGCAAACAAATGTTGCTAAAAGTTTGAATGAAGAGTTTTCCAAATATGCCAAAGATAAAATGATTAGTGCACTGAAAAAGAAAGGTGGCTATTCTGTTCTTGGAGACATTAGTCAAACAACAAATACTCTTATAATTCAAACGACAATTAGTATAGTCTATGGTAGCCGCGCGCAAAGGTACTGGACTGGACACGGATCGGGCTCTGTTGTAATAAATGTAAAACTAAATGACTCTTTATCAAGTGAAACTAAATTAGAAATAGAAGCCCGTAGCAAGTTGTATGTAGGTTTTTATGGGGGAAGTATGAATAAAGTGGTAAAGGATAGCATTAAAAAGGTTGTTAAAGAATTTATTGTGAAACTTTAGTTGAAAAAAAAGTTTTGGTTCATATTAATAGAATTACAAAAAAATTTTGTGAATGTTGGAGGATAAATCTATGAATTGGAGACAAACATCACGACGAGATTTCCTGGGGCTTGGAGTAGCAGCGGTTGCGGCATCGGCCTGCGGCGGCTGTTCGTTTTTTGGCTCGCGCAAACCCAATGCCGTGATTCAGGAAGAAGCAGGAAAGCTTCAACTGGGCGAGGATGATTCGAAGATGCTGCTCGGTTCGGAAACAAGCTTGCTTGTAAAATCAGAGAGCACAGGTGACAAGATAATAGTCGTCCATCCTGCAAACGGGGATTTATATGCCGTTAGCTCGGTCTGTACTCACCTGGGTTGCGATGTCGTATATGATAAGGAGCTTGGCCATTTGCGATGTCCCTGCCATGCTTCTGAATTCGGCCTTGACGGTCACAATATTAAAGGACCTGCTAAAAAGCCGCTAAAACACTATGTTGTTACTAACGAGAATGGTAAGATCGTTATTACACTCTGAAGCGGGTTTCTCTTTTAAATTTATATCTAAACTCGTTTTTCAGAATTCAAAACCAAAACATAGAGCTATTGCGTTGACGCCATGGTTTGGATATCTTGTCTTGCCGTTCGAGATATGCTGGAACTTCAGGGCGACGTGCCTGCCTGAATCGAATTTATAGCCAAAACCCATTTCGGTAAGGCCGTTCCAGCGTGCGGCGTTGCCTCGAAACAAGTGTGAATTCCACAATATGGAAACACCTATTTCGGCATAGCCGCCTAAATGTTCTATTGACTGATACCAGCGTACGAGAGGTCCGAATGCACATGCGTATATTAAGTCGGTTTTGTCGTGATCATTTCTGTCCTGGTTATATAACAAAAATGGATACGCTCGTAAAGCTATTTCTCTATGCGATTTATATACTGACCATTCATAATCAATTGAACTTGCGCAGTAATAGTCGCCTTTACGGTCGGTATCTTCCGAAGTATTCAATCCGATACCCGCGACGCTCTCGAATCTCCAGTGTCCCTGTTTGAAGTCGCTGAAAAAACCCATTTCGTCATCACAAAAAGCCTTCGATGCAGGCAGGATGGCCAGGGATATCGAAAAAAATAAGACCTTTATTAATCGGTAATTATGTATCATTTGTCTAATCCAAAAGAATTATTAACTTACACAGGGAAATATAGTTAATGATTATTATTATGTCAAGAATTCATTAACATAATCAGAAATAAAAGTAAATATCATGCAGCTTGATAATAACAGGATTTTATTAGTTCACCCCCTGGGATACAATCCCGGCCAGGCTATTCACGATATTTCCAGGGTGGCAAATATTATGTCCCCTCTTGGCATCCTGAGTATCGCGGCTTATTTGGAGAATAAAGGAATCGCCGCTGATATTATTGACTGTTATGCACATCCTGATTCGGAAACAAAAATACAAGACTATTTGAAGGAGAAAAATCCGGCTTATATCGGCTTGACCTGCACTACATCTTCTTTCCACGATGCTGTAAGGACCGCTAAAATGGCAAAGTCTATTCTGCCGGGTATCAAGTCGGTTTTTGGTGGTGCGCATATTTCTGCATTACGGGAAAAGATTTTGGAAGGCTATCCCGATGTTGATTTTTCTGTAATAGGCGAGGGAGAAGAATGTCTCGAAGCATTGATTAAAGCAGATACTGACGAGCAGGCACTTAGCCGGATTCCAGGATTGGTTTTTCGAGATAAAGATGATATTATTTTTACAGGCTTCAGAGAAAAGGGTATAGATTTGGATAATTTGCCTTTTCCTGCCTATGAGAAACTCGAAGGCTATCCACATGCTTATAAACTGCCGATTTTTAATTATCCCGGGACGCCGAATACTTGTTGTAACTCGAGCAGGGGATGTCCTTATGCATGCAGCTATTGCGACAGGTCTGTATTCCGCCGCAGCTTCAGGTATAATTCCGCTGAATATCTTTATGAACATATGAAATACCTGAAGAAACGGTTCGGGATCAGGCATATTAATTTTTACGATGACCAGTTCACATTCAACCGCGGACGTGTGGAAGAATTCTGTCGCATGATGATGAATAATCATCTGAATATGACATTCAATTGTGCCGTTCGTGCTGAGCACATCGATTTCGAGCTGATGAAGCTTATGAAAAGCTCAGGATGCTGGATGATGAGCCTTGGTATCGAAACGGGAGACCCTGAATTGCTTGCTCAGCATCGTCAGAATGTTGACCTGGATATGCTGGCTGATACTATCCGGAACATTAAAAGAGCAGGAATCCGGACCAAAGGCCTGCTTATGATGGGTCTGCCGGGTGAATCGGAAGAAAGCATCAAATGCAGTATGGACTATGTTTTTTCTCTGCCGATAGATGATTTTAACCTGGCGAAATTCACGCCGTTTCCAGGCTCTCCTTTATATGAAAACATACATAACCTTGGCACATTCGACGAGGACTGGGACAAGATGGACTGCATGAATTTTTTGTTTGTTCCCAAAGGCATGAGCAAAGAGCGGCTCAATGAATTGTTTGTAAAATTTTACAAGGCTCATTACACGCGTCCAAAGGTGCTATTGGGATACGTCACAATGTTATGGAAATCCCCGGATAGCTGGCTGCGTTTTGCCTCCAACTTTGTAAATTTCATGAAATTTGCGAAATCAAATAGACGAATGGGTTAGCCAGAAAGACAGGTTTTATATATAGATAGGAGTTTTGCAAACATAAGTTATTACAAATAATAAGGTTATAGCGATAATATAGGCCTTTTCTCTTTTTTGCAAAATTCTTATTTGTCAGTAATTACAACAATATACCATTTTGAGGGCTTGCTAATATAAGGAGGAAAAACTCCTGTTTTACCTAAAGTGCTTCCGAACGATTACCGATAACTGAATATAGCAAAAAATATTTTTCTCCCCTCCGGAAAACATCGGATAATAAAAAGTTATCCGATGTTTTCATTTTAAATCCATTTTATTTTTGGCTCTTTCTTTTCAGGTGATTCAGGAAATTCCCCCTTCGGATAGCCGAGCAGGATTGGGCCATACACTTTCTCTCCTTCCTGCAACTCCAATTCTTTTCGTACTTCCGCATCATCGAGCGGCAGTTGCCCGAAATATACCCAGCAGCTTCCTATATCAAAAGAGCGTGCCGCTAACATCATATTTTCACATACCATCGGCGTATCGAAATCGCCCGTCATTCCCGAACCGATTACAAATATTATAACCGGAGCATTATAGTAAATCGGGTCATTTGTGCTCGCATCGATTTCTTTTCGTAAATCGGTTAATGCCTGCGGAACTTTTTCCATCCATTTCTGATATCGAGGTATCGCTATTGACATTAATTTTTCTTTGAAAGCCTTGTCCTGAACTACAACAAATCTCCAGCCTTGCGCATTCATACCCGAAGGAGCGGCATTTCCAGCGTCTATTATTGTTTGAAGAATTTCTTTTAATATCGGCTTCGAGTCATAAGCTCTAACCGACCTTCTGTTCATTATTGTTTCTATTACCTTATTCATAATCAATTTGAATCTCCTATTTTATTATTATAAAGGCTTCAGCACAATTGAAGTTAGGCATATTTTGTTTGAAGAAAATCGGTTTTAAAGATTTTCTTCAAACAATTATGTATATTACATAACTTCATACCCATAAATAACTTATATTAGTTGTTTAAGAAAGAAGAAATTAAAAGGAAGAAATTTTTTATTTATAGAATCCACATAGCACGTTTTTGCTATAATAAAACGGTCTTCTTTTTAAAAAAGTGATTTCCTGCCGGTATTGTCGGCCTGGGAACCGTAAAAGACGCATAAAAATATTTAAAGTTTCACGGTTTATGCAAATTAATATTGAAATATTTACCGGAAAGTTATAATATATAAAGTAAGAGCAAATTAGGGCAGTTATTTAATTTACGAAGAGTAAATTATTAATAATTGTTTATTTAAGGAAAGATGCAATGAAAAACGGCGAGAAAAAACTTTTAAAAAACAAAACAGGGGCGTTTACTTTAATTGAATTATTGGTAGTTATTGCTATTATTGCTGTATTGATGGCGATTTTAACCCCTGTTTTACAAAAAGTTAAAGAATCAGCAAGGGAAATTGCCTGTAAATCAAATTTACGAAGTATAGGACTTGGAATCTCAATCTACGTCCAGGACAATAATTACAAATTAGCCAATATCAATCGTATGAATGGCTTTTTCTGGTATGATTCTGAAGGAAATTTTAAAAAAACCAATGACAGTGATGCTTATTGGGGAGTTGCATATAAAGATTGCTTAAAAGACCTGGACGTTTACGGATGTCCTTCTTTCATGAAAATTGCGGCATTAATTTATGACGAGAATCCCGAACTGATTCGCAGGGCAGGCTATGGCTTTAATAGTTACATCAGCGACAAAAACATAAATAATTTGAAGAACCACACAAATGTTATTGTCACACATGACCATGTCGAACCAAAGATGGAGCAGGGAAGCGGAGATATGTTCATGAATGACGGTATTGGAACAATGAATCTTACACAGTATCGTGGCAATGGGATACGAACGGAATTCTATCGAGGGATTTTCAGACACAATATAAGGTTAAACTATGAAGACCGAACCGGCGGAAGAGCTAATGTCCTTAGGCTTGACGGACATGTCGATGATATTGAGGAAACTACAGGAGACAACGT
>CAYSHS010000251.1:0-5324 GCA_964430845.1 uncultured Pirellulales bacterium
TGCATAATCTTATTATTAGACTCCCAAAAATCCAGAGAAAATGGAGCAGCTTCAAGGCTTAAATCCACTTTAGCTTTAGTCCAGTCTATATTATCAGCGTTTCCTGAATCAGGAACAAGTTTCCCTGTAACAGGTCTGCCTTTGCCACCTAATGTAATGTAAACATTTTCATTGTTCTTAACTTCAAAAGAATGATTTAATCCAAATGGAGGTCCTGCTGATCCGTCTTCGACTTTAAACATTCGACCTATATGAGCATGTCCCGGCTCAACATTCTCGAATTGAAACGCTCCGTTGGCATCAGTTGTAGTTTCATAAAAACGATAGTTATTGTCATCCTCTGTGTCACCACCCACAAATACGTGCAATCTAACCAATGCATTTTGAACAGGTACGCCATCGAAATCAAGAACCTGTCCCTCAACTTTATTTAGATGATTTGTTATTTCGAAAACTGTCTTTCCGGTTCTAACTAATTTTTCCGTGCCGCTCCAGGGTTTGATATTATTAATTGCACAAAATTCGTCAAATCCGAAAATATGCTGACGCATGATATTTATTTCATTAAGCGAAGCCTTCACCGCGTAATTTCCAGATTTATATTGGTTATCGGCAGTGCCGTAAAATTTTATCGACTGCCGCACAGAAGCTTTTTGCCCCGGCTGCAAAGTTACAAAATCAGAAATGCTGATTGGCAGCCTGGACCCGTTTGCGTGTTGGCCGCCTGCAATCACCTGTCCTGATGAATCCACTACTTCCAATTTAGTCCAGATATAAAAAGGATCGGGATACGTGCATACTGTTATGGGATTTTCCGAAACATTTGTATAGATAATGTCAAATTCAAGCGACTTATCTGACGTAAAACTTTCTTTTACAGGTTTTATCGCGCAAATGATACCATCAACCCTGTCGCCCCAGATTGCCTGCTCATCGGTAATTGTGATAACCGGATTTTTTAACAGCCAATAGCGAACCTTTACCTGCTTAACATTATTAGCAATTCCGCCTCTTAATAAATCCATAACCTGCAGAATTCCCGTGCCGCCTTCCTGTGTTTGAAAAACAAATGTCGGAAAAGGCAGCGGCTGCTCGCTGTTTGCCAGAATACTGTTGCCGGGTATTTGTGCTGAATATGAATTTCGTTCCCACGCGCCCTTTTTTGCCGCCAGCATAAGTTCCTGCTCTTTACAATACCATTTATCTGCAGAAACAGGAGCTACCAGCGTATCGTACCCGGTTACACGTACAGAATGATCATTATTAGAACCCGATATTCTTATATCAAACCGACTTTGGCCGCTTTCAGATATTCTATTTGTATTAATATCCCCTGTCTCGAAGTCTATGGAACTATTAACATTAACAACCAGCTCAACTATGTCACTTAGAGTTTCTTTCTGTCCCGCAATAAAATCTTTTTTCAAATCCGCTTTATATACGAGATTTTGCCGGGTTGTTGTATTGTTAGTTAGTGTTATTTTGGATCCGGGTTGTTCTTCAACATTTTCATGTCTGGGATGAATATATATTACTCCCGGCGGCAGATTTTCCATGTGATAGCGGCCGTTTGCATCGGTAACGGCTCCAGGATAGACCTGTTCAGGCTCGATAACAACAAAACTCGTTTCATATACCGCGAGTAATTTTACATTCGGAAATCCTTTACCTTCCTTATCCGTTATTACTCCTTCGGCTGTGCAGTTAGATTGTGCCAAATCCAAAACAATTCCATCGAGATTTTCTCCCTCTCGGATTTCAAGCAGCTTGACACCCAGCACGCCTTCAATCGGTATTGACGGAGAGCTTTTACCATCCTCTGTAAAAGCTGCCCATTTTCCGCTTGAGATTTCCTCCCTGCCCGGTCCCAACCAGGGATAAAATAAAAGATGGCTGCCCGGCGGAACACTGGTTAAGGTGAAATTGCCTTTTTCATCTGTTATCGTGCGAAATACATTATCTCCTTTTTGATTACCTGAAGGATAACTCACATATGTCGAAAGAGAAATCGGTGCATAAGCCAAAGGCTCGCTATCCGGCCCGAGCACTGTACCGGAAATAGTTCCCGCTCGTTTGAGTTGAATAACAGTATTTTTCGCTTCTGAAATATTCCAGTAGAATCTTTTTGCATAGCCGTCGGCAAGAATTTCACAGCCGCTTGTCCCTGTATCAGGTACCTGGAAATAGCCTTCCTCATCGGTTTGTATAAAAATGATGTCCTTCATAGATTTATACAAATATATTTTCAGGTTTGCCCCGCTGATTCCGTTTCCTTCAGTATCGACAACTCGCCCATATAAACCGTCACTCTTTTCCTTAACTATTTCGTTCCGACCATCTTCAGCGTTTAGCTGTAATTTTTCCTGCCAGAAAGTCCTTATCTCTTGCAGTTTTTGCTCGCTGTCTATTGTTATCAATTTCTCATCTTTATCTTCTGTAATTCGCATAAGAGCATAATGAGCCGCGGTCGGGATATTATAAAATCCCGGCGCAATATTATACTTTTGTTCAGGATCGAATCGGCGATTAAGCAATCCGGCGATTTTATTTATTGCCCTGCTATCCCTTATATGGCCTAAAGCGATTGCAGCGTGGATTACTATCAGGGTATCCTCGTCATTTAATTGTTTTAGCAGCGATTCAGTTGCTTTTTTGCTTCTAATTTCACGTAACGCTTTTATGGAATCAATTCGAGTGTCCCTGTTTTCATCTTTAAGGGCATCGATAATAGCCGGAACCGCTTGTTCTGCACTGCCGCCATAAGAGCCGCTTGTAACAATCGCCGCATGGCGAACAGACGGGTTATTATCTTTCAACGCATGGATAAGGCTTAGAGGAATATCTGTTTTAGGATATATATCCCTCAGAGCCTTCATAGCCCTGATACGAACTTCGTCATTGTCATTGTCAAGCAATTTGACAATTGGATTATATAATTTATTCGAATCGTCTAATTTGCTTTCAACTATACCATAATACAATAATTCTCTCTGGCCGATATCTCCATTCTTCAAAGCTTCGATTATCGCCGGAACCGCGACGTCACCCATTTCAGCCAACATCCGCATAACCGCTCCGTTAGTAGATGAATACGTGTCATGGTCCATCTCTTTCACTTGATCCATGTTGTGATAATATGTAAGCGTTTCAATAAGGACAGGAATAACTTCATCTGTAGGAGCGATCCTACAAAGAGCTTTTGCAATCCAAGCACTAAAAAATATATCTCTTTCTTTCAGCTTTTTAATCAAAGCCGGTGCGGCGATATAGGCGTCCTGTTCCATATTTCCCAAAGCTCTAATTGCTGAAAGTTGAACGGAATTTTCTTTATCCCACATTTTTTCAATAAGAGCATTGATTTCGGATTCACTTTCCTGATTTGATTTTTGCTCCATCAATGATGTCAATGGAACGTTATCGAAGGAAATCTCCCAGCTTGAATCACTTGCCTGGTCTTTATTTATATTCCATTTCCAGTTAATCACCGTCCCTGTATTCGGCTGCAAAACCGGTACGAAACAATAATACGCCTCAATATCTCTGTCCCAAATACGTAAGCCGGACGTTTGTATTTTCGATAATGCTCTAATTTGTTCGACAGGGACAACCTCTTTGAAGAAATCCTCAAAGGATTTATACTGGCGTGCCTGGTATTGAAGTGTACTGACGCAAACAGACAATGCTTTTTCCCAGTCTTTATCTTTAAGAGCCTGCTGGAAGATTTTCATAACCGCGCCGGCTTCATCGGATAATTCGTTATTACTTTCAGGCAGGATAGTGACATCAATAGTATCGGTTTTAACCTGTTCTATCGGCTCGGAATATATTTTCGCTTCCCTGCTCAATATTTTTCTAATAGATGCTTCAATATTAAGTTTTGCAGGGATAGGATAAACGCTTGTATTCAATCTATTCTTTTCAATCGGATCGATTTCCAGGATGAAAATATTCCTTTGATTCGAGCCGCGTATCGGATAAATCTTCTGCTTTGAAAACTTATAATTGTTTTCACTTGAATACAGTGAAGCATGAATATCCGCTACATATTTTTCATTAAGATTTTCCGAGCCTGTTAAACTTATATGCATCCTGAATTTACCACTGATTTTAAATGTTTCAGGGAATATTTCTACATATGTTCTTAGCTTGTTCCTATCACCAAACCAGCCGCGAGAATCCATTTGAACCGGAGACGGCGGGTTATTCGCATCAATTTCATTAAGAAGATTAGCCTGCTGTAAATCTTTCTTTATACGCTCTGAGAAACGTACATTTCCTACTTCGACATTGACTGGGTAGCCTCCACTAATTTTAAATAGTGGCGGCGGGACATTTTCAACTATGGGGGAAAAAATAGCAGGACCAGAATAACCTATTGAAGATTCAGGAGTTACTAATGAGCCTTCATAGATACTTCCATGGTTATCTTCAACGACAAACCTGCGGCCACCGACTCCGACGGTATTCAATTGAGCCATAAAATCCATCGCAGCCGGACGTGTCAATTCGAAAATTTGGTTGTCCCAGTCGAATCGAACAATATCATTTATATCGAATAGTTTCTCACCCGTTTCCTTATCTACCCAGCGAAGATTTTGTCCTGCCTGGTTTTTTGCTTTTTCAGAAAGTACGGGATGAATACTCAAATTAATCGGATCACTAACCATATATTCAGTCGTACCTTTATCTATGGATTGAGCGGGATATATTAAGTAGATATTGTACGAATATCTTTCCGAAGATAACTGGAATTTTTCGCCCGTTTCTTTATTATACAAGGGACTTTTCAAACTTATTTCAATATCTTTGTATTCTTTGCCGGGCGGAAATATCAGGGACGCGTTTTCCTTTAATCGAGTTTCGTACCGCTGCCCATCTATATCAAGCTCAAGGCCGCTGAAATCAAAATTATAATTTTTTGTGCCTTTATTCTCCACATCAGCAAATAATTTAATGTCATCATTAGCCTGCCAGATTAGTTTTTCAGCCCTCAATTTGCAGTATAAATTATCTTTGACATATCCGGGCTGAATATACTCTTTTTCATTCACTTTTACTAACGTAAGCTCATATCCGCCCGGAACGTGCCATTTTATAAAGCCAAGATTCTTCTCGAACGTATAATAAAGCGGCATGTTCAGATTCTCAAAGACTCTATATTTCTTTCCCTCCACATGTTCTACATGCCATGTCTCGCTTAATCCAGGCGCATAGAACGACTCATCGATTGTATTTTTTATAGCTTCAGCGATAAATTCCTTTTCATATTCTTTGTAAGAGAAAAACATATATTCAGATAATGGAAAAACAATAAGCGGCAGTCT
>CAYSHS010000252.1:0-5293 GCA_964430845.1 uncultured Pirellulales bacterium
GGAATCCGGGACGAAGGAGTTTCAAGCTCCACCTCTCTGGGACGGCCTGGCCGCAGAAAGAATTACAAAAATGATTTTAGAACATGTTCTTATTAATAACGGAACTTTTGCAAAACTCTTGTAATTAATGATAAAAACAGGAAACAAAGGATTTTTGCGAGTACCTTAAATCAAAAATTAGCCAAGCTGTAATAATTAAAACAGATAAACTTATGTCAACAGGTCTGATTGAAAAATTTAATATTCCTTCATATTTCAATATATTTCGGCAGGATATTGTCGATGTTGTGCCTGTGAATGCAAAGTGGGTACTGTCTGTTGGTTGTGCGGCAGGTGTGACAGAAGCTGAGCTTATTAAAAGAGGTATAAATGTTATCGGGGTGGAAATTAATCCGAAAGCTGCAGAAATTGCAAGGCAGCGGGGATTAATTGTTTTAGAAGGTGATGCATCTGAAGTTAATATAGGAAGCGAAAACAAGATTTTTGATTGTCTCATTTATGCCGACGTTATGGAACATTTACCTGACCCCCAGGAAGTATTGAAAAAACATATTCTATATCTAAAACCCGGGGGCATTGTATATTTGTGTATTCCTAATTTTCGGCATTGGTCCGTATTATGGCAGCTTTTTTTTCGCGGTCATATCGAATATGTTGATGCGGGTATATTAGATAGAACCCATTTGAGGATTACTACTCGTAAAATGGCTCTTAAATGGCTGGAAGAAGCGAATATAGAAGTTATGAATGTAAAACATATAATACACGGCAGGAAAAATAAAATAATTTCAGGCTGCTTACTTGGATTAGCGAAAGAATTTATTGCGGAGCAAATAAGTATTGTCGGGAAAAAACCAGGTTATTCTGATGCTGGAAAAAAATAAACAGCTATAAATATGCAGGGCACAATTTTAACATTTAGTATTATTGCGGCAATATTAGTGCTGGTCATAAGGCCGAAATATGCGCTTGCATTATATATATCGGTGCTTATCTGGTTTCCGGATTATCTAAGAATCAGTATAGGTACAATTGATATATCCATCGGGCGTATCGTAGTAACTGCTCTTCTGCTTCGATGCTTATTCAACCATCGGATAAGAAGCAAATTACACTGGTCCAAGCTGGACAGGGCGGTAGCTTATAGTGTAGCTGTTTATGTCGGTGTGACCTTAATTGTACAGTCTAACTGGGCAGCTATCGAAAACCGCGCGGGTTTTGTAATGGATACGTGGTTTGCTTATCTGGCTGCTCGATATATCATTACCGATAAGGGAAAATTAATATCTGTAATAAAATGTGTTAGTATTGTTCTCGTACCCATGGCAATTCTGGGTTGTATCGAAGCGCTTACCGGCTGGCAGCCGTTTGTGCCATTGAGACAATTTCGGCCCTGGAATCCGACAACAGGAGAAATTGTGAAACAGGTGCGATGGGGTCTCACCAGGGCGGTCGGACCTTTCAGTCATCCCATTTTATTTGGCGGTAATTTTGCCATGTTTGTGCCGCTGATTTATGCTTTGCGTCACGAAAAAAACAACTGGAGAAATCTTGCTTACATATTTTCTGTTATTTTTATAACAGGCGCTTTAAGCAGCATGTCCAGCGGACCATGGGTTATGATTATTATAGTTTTATTTTGTCTTTTTATGGAGAGATTCAGAAAATGGTCGATGCCAATGCTGAAATTTTTTATATTCGCCTGCATTTTTGTCCAGATATTCAGTAACAGGAATTTTTATCACGTTTTGGCTTCTTACGCAAGTATGCTTGGCGGGGCCGGCTGGCACAGGGCAAAGCTGATTGATGTAGCTGTAAGCCATTTCGGTCAGTGGTGGCTCGCCGGTTACGGGAATAAGGATCCAGGATGGGGATACTACCTTGGTATGACATGGACTGATGTGACAAATGAATATATTTTAGCGGGAGTTCGTTATGGTATTGCGGGTGTTATAGCCCTTTGCTGGGTGCTTTACACAGCATTTACCTCGCTGATTACCGCCTATAAAAAAGAGCAGCAGCCGTATATGAAATCTTTATATTGGGCGCTCGGAAGTCTTTTATTCGCCGTTATGTTTGTCTGGATGTCGGTCAATTTCTTTGGACAATTGGTGCCCATTTTTTACTGCTGTCTGGGAATGATAGGTTCGTGTGTGCTGTTCATACAGGATAATAAAATGAAAATAGGTGCTCGGAACGAGTTTAAGCGGAGTAATACCGTTATACACCAGGAAACTCTGAAGGTATGAAAAATATTAAAGAGAATAATAGCATAGCAGAGATTCCGAAGGGCTGGGAAATCAAGGTGGTTACTACATTTGAGGAAATAGAAGCTGTACGGTCTGTTTGGGAAGAAATGCAGGGCAATGAGCCTTACCCGACGGTAAATGCCGATATAAATCGTTATATTGATGTGTTGAACACAATTAAAGATTCTGCAGAACCTTATATAATAATCCTTTCTAATAATAGCAAGCCTGTCGCGATGATTATAGGAAGAATTGAGGTGCGGCAAATCAATATTAGACTTGGTTATAAAACAATTTTCAGACCGGAGCTAAAGTGTCTTACAGTTATTTATGGCGGAATTTTGGGCCGGTTAAATAGTGATATCGGCACTTTGCTGATTCGCGAATTAATTAAACAGCTAAAATGTCGTAAAGTTGACATGGTATATTTCAACCGGCTCAAAACTGATTCACAAATATATGGTCTCAGTCGAAAGCTTCCCGGCCTTTTATGTCGTGACTATGTTCCTGTAGTTGATATGCACTGGCAAACGACCGCGTTAGGCAGCAGGGATGAATTTACTAAATCTTTATCACGTAATGAACGACGCAATATTACCAGGCATACCAAACAGCTTGAACAAAATGCTCCTGGTCGGGTTGAATTGAAAAGTTATCGTGGACTCAGTAACCTGGATGAATATATTTCTACGGCTTCCAGGATATCAGCTATTACATATCAGAAGATTCTTACAGGGGGATTTAGTAATAGTTTTCCTGTTCGTTATTTATTAACACAAGCTGCAAAAAAAGACCGGCTCCGTGCCTATGTATTATACGCGGGTTCCGAACCGATTGCATTTGAATCAGGTTTACTATATAACTCGACATATTATGCCGAATACAGGGGTTTTCATCCCGACTGGACCTGCGGCAGCCCCGGCTCGATATTATTATTAAAAGTATTAGAGGAATTTAGCAGGGACCCGGGTGTTAAAACATATGATTATGGTTTTGGTGATGCACCATATAAGCAAAGATACGGACAGGAACATTGGATGGAAGCGCCAATTTATATCTTTGCACCGGGACCGTATCCGATATTTATTAATATAATACGAACCTTTATTACATCACTCGATGCCACCATAAAATATATTCTGCGGAAATTCGGTTTTTTTGACAGGATGAAACGAAGCTGGCGGAAACACCTGGAACAACAAGCCATAGAAAAAAAGAAAAAGTAGTTGAGAATAAGAGTTTTGCAAAAATTCAGTTGGAATCCGGGATTATGGAAATCATGCAGGAGATTATAATAAAAAGTGAATCATTTGAACAGGAAAAGGGATTGTTTTTCACACATGAGGTTTAAAAATGACTGAGCCTGTGAATAAGGCTTTTAGCAAAAAAATATTCGTATTATTCAGAGCTTTTCGACCGCATAACTGGGTCAAAAACCTGATTGTGTATGCGCCGCTGGTTTTTTCAGGCCGTTTTACACAGGTATCCACTGGTCTGAGGGCTACACTGGCTTTTGTATGTTTTTGTATCGTTTCGAGTGCAATTTATATAATTAATGATGTGTGTGATAAAAGCGAGGACCAGCAGCACCCGACGAAGAGAAAACGTCCTGTCGCAAGCGGTGCAATTTCTTCGAGCCATGCAATAGTGATTAGCCTGATTTTAATTGCATGCGGACTGGCCCCGACTTGTTTTTTGGGTCGTTATACTTTAATCTGTTTTCTGCTTTATATATTTATCAGCATTGCTTACTCGCTGGCAATCAAGCATATTGTAATACTCGATGTATTGACAATTGCTTTTGGATTCGTATTGCGCATCCTGGTCGGCGGCTTCGCTATATCGGTGGTGCCTTCATACTGGCTGATTTTGTGCACCGTAATGATTTCCTTGTTTCTTGGCTTTACAAAACGCCGGGTCGAGCTTGTCGCCAACGGTCATGAGAATAATAATTCACGTCCCGTATTAAAAAACTACAGCATTTCCTTTCTCGACCAGGTTATCCCTATGGTGACAGGAGCTACTATGCTGGCGTATGCCCTCTATACTGTTGACGAGCATACCCAGAAGGTTCTGGGGACATCTGCGATGCTGCTGACGTTCCCTTTCGTAATATACGGCTTACTGCGATATATATATATTATTTATCACCTTAAAAAAGGAGCCGACCCTACGGAAACACTTATAAGCGATGTTCCTGCAATTATTAATCTTTTTCTGTGGGTAGTGACATCTTTGATAATTGTAAAGTTTGGTAACAGATTGAATCTGTTTAAATGAGTTTCAGAAAGCCTCTGATGAACGTTTTTTCAAAATATTCATCTATCAGCCGAAAAAGTAAAATGGAATTATTCAACAGGATAATGAAACCTGCAGAGAACGAAATCCTGCTCGATGTCGGGGCGCAGGCAGGTCCGTATAACAGTAATTCAATGCAGATGATTAACAGTTACCCCTGGAAAAAGAATATTTCGGCAGTCAACATTTCAAGTGAGCAAATAGAATCTATTAACAAATATTACCCTGAGGTCAATACGGTTGTTGCCGATGCCTGTAAACTGCCCTGGCCCGATAAGTATTTTGATATAGTGTACAGTAATGCCGTAATAGAACATGTTGGTGATTTTCACAGGCAAATGGAAATGGCTTCGGAGATTATGCGTGTCGGAAAACGCTGGTTTGTATCCACGCCGAACCGCTGGTATCCGTTCGAGTTTCATTCCCGGCTTCCTCTTGTTACGTGGCTTCCATGTAAAGGTTATTTATGGGCCAGCAGCTTATTTTCTTATAACCATGTTAAAGGTAAATATACCATCGGTATCAAAAAGACGCACAATTTAAGGCTTTTGTCCTCTCGCGAGCTCCGGAAATGTTTTCCAGGCAGCAGAATAATAAAACATCGCGTGACTTTTATGGCAGAGGTACTAATTGCCGTAGGTGGCGAGCCGAGGAGGTAATTTCTAATTATACTTGCCTGGACAGGTTTGATTATTGTTTTTGTTGTCTTTGTATATCTGGGCATTCCGTACATATACGAGAAATAT
>CAYSHS010000253.1:0-5275 GCA_964430845.1 uncultured Pirellulales bacterium
CCGCTAATGCCGGAACCAGAGCGTTCACGGGATAAGAGTGTACGAGAGCGGATAAAATCTATTGCCCAGGACCCTCTTTTTAATGAGGCGAAAAAGATCATCATGGGCGAAAAACAATAAAGGATAGAATTATATATGTCTTTTATAGCTATTTATGTTTTAATTTGTATAAATGGAAAATGACATTACAATGGTGAAAGAATTAAAGGATTAATCTTAAGTTATGTCTAACAAAATGAACAAACAGAAAAACAAAACCGGAACTTTAATATTTGCTGTATGTTTCATTATCCTTTCAGCAAGTACGACCATTTTTGCATCAAATCCATCTATACAAATTCGGCCATCTGAACTCAGAAACGACCTTATTCAAAACCGTTGGGAAGTAATTGACAGCCTGATTAAAAATCGACCGATGGACCAGAATCTTTCTCGATACGAAAAAATGATTCTTAATTGCGCCGGTTTATCGGGTAAAATTGAGGTTGTCAAATATTATCTCGACAGAGGCTCTGATATCGATAAGGATTTGAGTAATGGTTTTACACTTCTGCATTTGGCTATAAGAGCAGGTTATACGGAGCTTGCAGAATATTTGATAGATAAAGGAGCAAATTTAACTTTGCAAACCAATGAGAAAATGACACCGATAATGTTAGCTGTTTCACATAACAGAAAAGAAATCGAAGAAATGCTTATAGAAGAAGAAATCAAAAAAGATGTTTTTACGGAAACTATACGAGGTAGCATTCAGGATGTAATGTATTATTTGGCGGAAGATCCAAACCTTATTAATCAGTACAGGGGAAACTTTTCCCTATTACACTGGACAGCATATAAAGGACATTATGATTTAGCAAAGATATTAATTGAAAAAGGAGCAGATGTCGAAGGGCATAAAAAGTATGCTTCACCTTTATTCTGGGCTGTAAGATACAATAGGCCGGATATAGCAAAATTGTTAATTGATAACGGAGCTGATATAAATGCACAAAATACAAATAGGCAATCAGTATTATTTAATTCTGCTCGAGTTGAAATAACCAGGTTTCTATTGGCAAACGGCGCCAACCCGGAGGTAATTGACAAACAAGGAAATACACCTTTGCATACAATTGGCTCAAAAAATATGCATATAGAAGCTATTAGAACCATTATTGATTTCAATGAATTTCCGAATTTCCCCCAATCTGAAACCGTAATCCAGGAAGCTATAGATGAGCAGTTAGGAGTAGCAAAATTATTGATTAAATACGGAGCAAATCCGAATTTGATCAATACCGCAGGTAAAACTGCACTTGATTTTGCAATTGATGGAGGCTTTGAGCAAATAATTAGATTTTTCAGTAACTATCCGGATAAAACTCTAAATTAGTTGAGTGACCTAAATCAGGAAGATGTGTTCTTTTTGAATGAAAATATAATATGGAAAAGCAATTCGATATTCAAAAGAAACCTTTTCGAAAGAGATTCATAATCCCTGCTGTCATTATCTTATGTCTTGTGTTTGGATATATTTGTTGGTTAATTACCTGGGAACCTAAACCTGATCCAGTCGATGATGCTGGAATTCGTTTTTTTGCCGCCAAACAGCTCAATAGAGATCCGAAAGAACTCACTGACGAAGATTTTGCACAAATAACAGAATTTGATCTCTCAGAATATCGTATTTGGCCGAGGAATCCCTTAAAAAGCATTTCCGATATAAGGCTGCTTGAAAAATTTACAAACCTGCATACACTTATTTTAGCAGGTCTCAAACTTCCACAAAAAGCTACACCAAAATGGATGACTATACTTGCAAAATTGGGAATATTCGATTTATCAAAAAAATCATTCATAGATTTACGGCCGCTTAAGAAATTATATAAACTTCAAACTCTTAATCTTTCCGCATCTCAAGTGATAGATCTTAAGCCAATAAAAAGATTAAAAAATTTAAGAAATCTGAACCTTCAGGCTACACAAGTGTCTGACCTTAAACCCATAAAAGGATTGAAAAACCTGAACACTCTTAATCTTAAATTCGCTAATGTAACAAATCTTGAACCCTTACAGGAATTGAACAGCTTGCAATCTCTTAATCTGGAAGATACGCAGATATCAGATATTAAGCTGTTAAGTGGATTAACAAATTTACAGGAACTCCGGCTTAGTGCTACCAAAATATCTAATATTGAACCTTTAAAGGGATTGGTGAACCTTCAAATTCTTGATATAAAAGCAAAACAAGTTTCCAACATTGAACCACTAAAAGGATTAACAAATTTGAAGAAGCTGGATATTGGTTGTTCTCAAGTATCAAACCTTGAACCTCTAAAGAGATTAACAAACCTGCAAAGTCTGATTATATATGAAACCAAAGTATCTGACCTTGAACCTTTAAAGGAATTGAAGAAACTTCAAGTACTTTATTTGACAAGAACTACAGTTTCTAACATCGAACCGTTGAAAGATTTAACAGATATGAATGATCTCTGGCTCAATGAAACCAAAATAACTGATATTGAGCCTCTGAAGAAATTGACTAACCTACAGAATCTTGATTTAAGTGGGACACAAATTTCCAATATCGAACCACTAAAGGAACTTAAAAATCTTAAAACTCTAAACCTTTTTTCTACCCAGGTATCAGACATCAGGTCGCTTGCTAATCTTACCAACCTGCAAACGCTTGACATTTCAAGTACGGAAGTTAGTGACTTACGTGGATTGGTGAATCTTACTAATTTACAATCACTTGTCCTTGGAAATAAGGTTAGCGATTTAGAGCCAATAAGCGGGCTATTAAATCTAAAAACAATAAGCTTTGGTTACTACTCTGAGATATCCGACCTTAAGCCATTAATAGGACTTAAAAACCTCAAATCACTTTATATAAGAGGTTGTAAAAATATAAAAGATGAACAGGTACAGGAATTACAAAAAGCTCTTCCAAATCTGGAGATTACCAGATAAATAAAGTGAGAATCTATGAAAAATCAAAGTGATTCATCGTTCATAGAACTTCGGAGAAAAGGTTCTTAAAAGATACCGTCCCAAAGAAAATATATAATCTCTTTGGTATTTCAACAAATAAAAGTTAATATTTTAATGATGTCTATCTGAATCTTGCAGGCTTTTTACCATGAGTCATGGACTTAAAAAAACGAATATCTGTTTTTTTGAGGAGGAGTATGTCTGATGTCACAAAAATTTTGAATGCACTCGAGCAGGGTGATGTGAAAGCCGCGGATGAATTGCTGCCCCTGGTTTACGAGGAGCTTCGTCGATTAGCCGCTCATAAAATGTCACAGGAGTTGCCTGGTCAGACTTTGGAGGCGACTGCTCTTGTTCATGAAGCCTATATCCGTTTAGTAGGTTCGAACTCTCATGGCTGGAACAGCCGAACCCATTTCTTTTCCGCAGCCGCAGAAGCTATGCGCAAAATTCTTATCGATAACGCAAGACGCAGGCAGCGATTGAAACGCGGCGGAGATCATAACAGGATTGATTTGGAACATGCTGATATTGCTGCTGCTGAGCCTTCTACAAATATTCTTGCTCTTGACGAGGCACTCTCGAAACTTGCGAAGGAAGATTCCGTCAAAGCCGAGCTTGTTAAGCTGCGGTATTTTGCCGGTTTGACCATAGAACAGGCAGCAGATATGCTGGGAATTTCAAATACGACTGCAAAAAGACACTGGACCTACGCACGCGCCTGGCTTTTTCGAGAGTTGACTGCTGAAAAATAATTCAATTCGACTTTCTCAAAAATTACACTTCTATATAATTCTTGATTTTACCCCAAATCAGAATATAATCACTTTTGTTTTGTCAGCAAGTCGTTGTGCTTAGAAAACAGTGAGAATAAAGTTTGGAGGCGACAGACAAATGATTTGTCCCAACTGTGGCCATGAAAACCCGGGTGGCGCAAGCTGCTGCGCCAATTGCAGTGAATCTCTCACCAATACAAAGGAAAATCAACATAGCCAGCCTGTAAAAGTCAAAATCAGCAGATTCGCAATAACAGCGATATTGTTAGCCATTTGCGGTTTAATGCTTTTATTTGCTGGAATCATCGCCACAAGCCTTCCAAGGCCATTAGACTCCAGAAAACCAATATTTATTATTTTGTTAAACGTGGGAATTTATTCTTTTATTTCCGCGATTATTCTTGGATTTATAAGTTATATTTTAATAGAAATAAGTGGTGGAAAAAAGACAGGCAGAGGTTTTGCTGTCAATTCAATTTTAATCTCAATATTTGCTATTTTCCTGTCAAATGGAATTATTTTCTTATCTCAAGTTCATCAAATTGCATTCCGAATGGTTTGTGGAACAAATCTTTCCGGTATAGGTAAAGCGATGCTTATTTATGCTCATGATTATGAAGATAAGTTCCCTTGTGCTGGTGGAAAAACCAGTATATGGGGAACGAGCTTAAATTGGGATGCTGAAAACCGACAGCAGGCTTATGGGGTGAATTCCGATGGGACAGGAGGAACTGCAACAATCTCATCTTCTCTTTATTTGCTTGTAAAGTATGCTGAAGTTAATCCAAAGTCATTTATCTGCAAAGGTGATAAGAAGATGAGCGAGTTTAAACCGAAAAAATATGGCGGAAAAAATAAAAACATTACCGGTTTCTGGGATTTTGGTCCGAAACCTTGGAAACACAACAGTTATTCATACCAAATACCCTATGGACCAAATGTGCTGAAATCTACAAGTTATCCCGACATACCTGTAGCCGCTGATAGAAATCCATTTATGCTTTCACCTGGCTGGAAAGTAAAAGATATTACAAAATTTAATCCTGATGGTGACAAAAGCATGATACAAAACGGAAATACTCCTACCCATGTTAATGAAGGACAGAATGTATTATATCTTGATAGTCACGTAAATTTTGAAAATGTTTCTTTTTGTGGCATTAACGAAGATAATATTTACACATCATGGAACGGAAGCGACATTCGAAAGGGTACGCCGCCAAAAGTCGGCAGCCAGCCTGCGAATAAGCTGGATTCATTACTTGTGAATGATTCGCCAGTGAAAAAATAATAATTTAAGGAAGATAAAAATGAAATGCCTCAAATGCGGACAGGAAAACCGTAACGATGTGAAAAGATGTGTTAATTGCAATACATCATTATTATGGACGCCGGATTCGGATTTCGATGAGTCTGCTGTAACAGTAAAAGTCAGCAGAGTCGCTATCACGGCAATTATTTTAGCCCTGTGCAGTTTAGTTTTTGTCCTTCTCGGTCTTATGTCTCCTAATATTTTGATA
>CAYSHS010000254.1:0-5221 GCA_964430845.1 uncultured Pirellulales bacterium
GCGCAATATCCTGTCTGGGCTGTGATTTGGGCAGTATTGCGGAATCTTTATACCATGGGCGTTCAGGTATTGTTTGTGATCCTAAAAGGAAGGAGCTGGGATTTCGCAGCTCTCTGACCGGTGCGATAAACGAATTTGATCCGTCCCGTTATGTAAATCGTAAAATGTCCAAGACAATGACTTTGTTTACGATTCACAGCTATGCTGCTGCTCTGCAGGCAATTGAGCAAACGGGTTTAGACACGGAAGACCTGAAAAATGATAAGACAGGTTTGGTAATCGGTTGTGATTCAAGCTGTCTTGCTTCGTATGAGCAGGCTGCGATTACACAAGAAAATAAAAACGCAGGGGGATTAGACAGCGGCTATATCTTCCGCTCCATGACTTCCAATGTTACCATGAATCTTAATGTCCTGTTTGGTACGAAGGGAGCCTGTTGGACAATTAGTTCAGCTTGCAGCAGCGGTGGTCACGCTGTCGGCCAGGCTGCCGAGCTGATTCGCTTTGGCAAACAGGAGCTTGTCATCTGTGGTGGTGCCCAGGAAATTAATTGGCATTCCATGTGCGGCTTCGATTCACTGGATGCTTTTTCTGTTCGTGAGCATGAGCCGCACAAAGCATCCAGACCATTTTCCCATGATCGCGATGGTCTTGTGCCGGGAGGCGGCGCAGCCGTGATTGTGCTGGAAAATTATGATATAGCTAAGCAGCGAAAAGCAACCATATTGGGAGAATTATGCGGCTACGGATTTTCTTCCGATGGGTATAGTGTCTCTATTCCGGATAAGGATGGCATGTGCCGCGCGATGGCGATGGCTATAAAAGATGCAAAAGTAAGTGCAGGTCAAATTGATTATATTTGTGCGCATGCGACATCTACTCCGATTGGTGATAAGGTTGAGGCAATGGCGATAGATTCGCTGTTTGGAGAGCATAGGCCTGCTGTGTCGTCGTTGAAGGGGATGTGCGGTCATGAGCTTTGGATGGCTGGTGCTTCGCAGGTTGTTTATACGACAATTATGGCTGGTAAGGGATTTACAGCTCCGAATGTGAACTTTGCCGGCCCGGATGAATGCAGCGGAAAACTGAATATTGTAACAGAAACAAGAAACACTCCTCCCCGAATAGCTTTGTGTAATTCCGCAGGTTTTGGGGGGACGAATTCCAGCCTGATCATTCGTTATGAAAATTGATACAGTTGTGATCGGTGCGGGAGTTTCCGGCCTGACTGCTGCTATTCTTTTGGCTCAGGACGGCAGAAAAGTCGCATTAATAGAGAAATCTCGCAAAATTGCCCCGACAATAAGGGGTTTTTTTAGAGGCAATATCTATTTTGATACCGGTTTCCATTATGCCGGAATGTTGGGAACAGATGAGCCTCTAGCAAGACTTTGTAAAAGATTGGGCATATTATCTCACTTAAAAATAGGAAAGGATAAAAATACAGCAGGTGATAGTTTTTACTGTACTAATCCTGAGTTTAAGTTTGATTTCAGGCTGAATCTGCATAATTTAACACAGCAGCTTTCTGAAGAATTTCCCGGTGAGGAAAAAGCTATAACTCAGTTTTTCCAAAACATAAAGTGTTTTTTGGATAATATCAATGAAGATTTGTTTAGTGTTGTAATTAATCCTGCGTCTGTATTTAAAAATACCCAGGTATCTTTGGCGCAGTACTTACAGGAGAATTTCAGGTCTCCTGTACTGCAGACACTTTTAAGCTCACATGCTCTGCTTTACGGTTCCATGCCGCAGGAGACTTCCTGGCTGTATCATTCTATGATAGCGGGCGCTTATTATGATCAGAGCCGGCAGATAGTTAATGGCGGATATGCAATAGCGCAGGCTTTCGAAAATGAGCTGCAAAAGTATGATATTGACTTACATACCGATTGTTCAACTGATAAAATATTTATAAACGAAGATAAAACTGTCAAAGCGGTTGGCCTGGAAAACGGAGAAATAATAGAATGTAATAATTGTGTTTTTACAGCACACCCGCGTTTGCTGAATGATATGCTGCCTGAAAACAGTTTTCGTCCGGTATATCATCATCGCCTGCAGAATCTTGAGGATACTTCTTCAGCGATAGTCGTATATTGTACGAGTGACAGAGCCATACAGGATATTGATTTTCATAATGTTATAATTGCACATCAAACTTTTCCTGAGATGTATAACCTGGAAAGCGGATTCAGAAATTACCCGATGTTTATCAGCACTTCCCTTTCAGATAATTATATCGGAGGTATTTCGATTATTTGTCCCTGCAGGTTTGAGGATGTCAAACAATGGAGTGAATCCGAAAAAGGGCGGCGTCCCGCAGCGTATCGTGAATGGAAGAAACGGGCTGCAAATACAATTGTCGATACTGTGATGAAAAACTGCAGTGATGTGATAGGAAACCTGGGGATTATTGATGCTGCTACTCCACTGACATTTCGTGATTATATGAATGCTCCTTGTGGTTGTTTATATGGAGTCAAACATAAAATTGATGATATGCCGTTTATGTCTCGAACCAGGATTAAGGGATTTTATCTGTCCGGGCAGGCGATTGTATCGGCAGGATTGATGGGAGCCATGTTAGCCGGTTTTTTAAGCGCGGCGGCTATAACCGGGGAAAACTATAGAGAAACCATACAATAATGAATAAAAGACGCGTTGTTATCACAGGAATGGGCACAGTTTCACCTTTTGGTCAGGGTGTGGAATGTCTCTGGGAGCATCTTCTCAAGGGAGATTCTGCAGTGCAAATAATACCTGACATGCAGAAATTAGGTGGCTTGCGAAGCTGGGTTGCGGCGGTTGTACCTGAAATCGATGAAAGTGTAATTCCGCGAAAAAAGCGTCGTTTCATGTCACCTATGTCGGTGTATTCCACTATCGCAGCGTTAGAAGCCGCAGCAATGGCTGGGCTTTCGGAAGATAAAATATCGAGCAGGGGAACAGGGTTATGCCTGGCTTCGACAATGGGAAGCACTACTGAAAGCGAAGCTTTTTTCCAGGAGATGAATCGTTCCGGCTCCATCGAGAATATCAAATCTACGATGTTCTTTAAAACTATGAATCATTCCTGTGCGGCCAATACTGCACAGGCTTTGGGTATCACCGGCAGAACTATTTCCCCTTCAGCGGCTTGTGCTTCGAGTAATCTTGCGATTGGGCTGGCTTTCGAGATGATAGCAGCAGGGAAACAGGACGTAATGGTTTGCGGCGGCTCTGATGAGCATCATTGTCTTGCACCGGCAATTTTCGATATTATGAATGCTGCCTCATGTAAATATAACAGCGAGCCGCAGCAGACGCCGCGTCCGTTTGATATCGATCGGGATGGAGTGGTTTGTGCGGAAGGAGCAGGAGTTCTCGTTTTAGAAGAGATGGGTCATGCGCGGGCGAGAAATGCAAATATACTGGCTGAAATCGTAGGCTTTGCTACCTTCTCCTCTCCGGAAAATATAGCAAATCCCGACAGTCAGACTATAATGGAATGTATGGAATGTTCCATGAAACAAGCTGGTATAAAAGCAGGGGATGTAGATTATGTGAATGCACATGCGACAGCAACAATCGAGGGAGATATCGCAGAAGCGCAGGCGATAGGTGCGGTTATGGCAGACAAAGTTCCTGTTAGCAGCTTAAAAGGGCATCTGGGTCACACGATGGCAGCAAGCGGAGCGATGGAGATGATTGCCTCGATACAGATGATGCACTATAATATTTTGATACCGACACGTAATTTGGTAAAACCTGATCCTCTGTGCGGCGTGATGGATTTTGTTATTACGCCTCGGGAGATTGAGATTAATGTTATTCTTAAAAACAGTTTTGCTTTAGGGGGAATCAACTCAGCTATCCTTGTCAGGAGATATTTTAATGACTGATGCAGAAATCGTAAACATTATAAATGACAGTATGGTTAAAGAATTCGAATTCGACCCCGGCATGATGACCCCGGGTGCACATTTAGTTAAGGATTTGGGTATGGACAGCCTGGACTTCGTTGACCTGGTGGTTGTTTTACAAAACGCATTTAAGGTGAAGCTGCGAGACGAGCCTAAAGTCAGGGAAATTCGAACTCTTGGGGATTTGCATAAACTGGTTATTGAAAAGAAAAAAGAGATGGAAGCAGAGGATAAATGACAAAATTTAAATTCCCGGCAATACTTTTGAATTGATTTTGAGCTGTCTAAATGCAGAGTTTGACTCGTTTATTCAATTTTGTTATTGTCGTTATAATGAATTTATGGGTGTATCCCTTACTCATAATATGGACCCTGATTAGTGTATTGTTTGCGTTTCCGATTTTGCTGGTTTGGCAATTCATAACAAAACAGACAAGATCGACAATAATGCACACTTTGATTTGGATATACGGGCGCTTCTGCGTTTTAATATTTCGTCCTTTCATTCGACTGGATCGCAGGAATCTTCGGCTCGAAAATCTTCCCCGACCCGGAATTATTATAATGAATCACAATTCATTTTTTGATACATATATGCTTTGTCAGCTTCCGAATATCGATGCACACATTTGCGTTCGGTCATGGCCTTTCAAAATGTTCTGGTATTCTTCTTATATGAAAATGGCGGAATATTTCGACCTGGAAAGCTTGTCATGGGAAGAGATTCAGCTTAGCGCTGAACGGGTATTTCGTAATGGTCGATATTTGATTATATTTCCTGAGGGACATCGCTCCCGAACAGGACAACCCTGTCGATTCTATTCCGGGGCATTTAAATTAGCTGTTCAATTTAACGTACCGATTATACCTCTTTGCACAACTGGAACACATGTATTGCTTCCGCCGCAGCGGTGGTGGATAAAGCCTGCTCGAATAAAGATGCAGCTTCTTGAGCCTGTGAAGCCTCAAGCATATCATGGTGAAACAGCTCATATCGAGATGCGCAAATATGTGCAGAAACAGATGTTTGATGCGATTAAACAGATGGAAAGCAATTAAAGCGAATGCGAACAGATAATACGATAGAATCCCAATCCATCGAAAGTATCGAGCAGTTTAATAATCAGATGCTCAGTGAGCATTTACAATATTGTTACGGGTATTCTCCTTATTATCGCAGACTTTGAGTTCTGCAAAAGTTCAGTCATAAGTAAGTTATGTATATTTTTACGAAAGAAAAAATTGAAAAGAGGAAATTTTTTCTTTCTTTAAGTATGCCTAACTTCAATTTTGCAGAAGTCTTTAGCTGGCTATTT
>CAYSHS010000255.1:0-5214 GCA_964430845.1 uncultured Pirellulales bacterium
TTTCCATAGATTTTCAACCTGCCCAGGTCGGCCAAAGCGTATATAAAGAAATTGTCTTGAAGCCAGGAGTTATTGTATTCGGACGGGTTACAAATTCCAGGGGCGAACCGGTAAAAGGAGTAACTGTAGGAAATACAGATTCACCTCGTATGTGGAATGTTAAAATGTATGAGACTAAAGATGATGGAACTTATGTACTCGATAATATCGATACCGAAAAATTGACTCTATGGGCCATTCACAATAACTATGCACCATTCGTTACCAGAACAACTATTGATTTGAATCAGCCGCAAAAACAAATCGATATAAAGCTCTCCGATCCATCTGAGCTTAAGGGAATTGTATTAGACAGAACTGGGAATCCTGTGACTGGAACATTTGTAAATATGTATGAATATGATGGAATTATGAACATAGATAATAATCGTTATTCATGCAAGCCTGATGGAACTTTCATCATTCCTAACGCTCCCGGAAACGGCAAATTAACCTTACAGGTTTTTGGCCAGGAAATCACGGCGAAAATGTATGAAGTTGACTTTTCTTTGGATAAACAGTCAATTATAATTGACAGGGCAGGGAGAATATATGGTCAGGTTATCGATGCCGCAACAGGAGAGATTATTCCCAAATTTCATGTACGAATGAGTGCCAGCCGAACAGGTGATAAAGCTTATGGTTATTCTGTTTCATGGTCGGAAGAAGGTCATACATTTGATTCTCCTGAGGGTTATTTTGATACAGGAAGTCAAAATCTTCCTATCGGAAAACAATATCGAATCACAATTAGTGTCGAAGGATATGGTCCAATGACTAATGATTTGGTTGATGTCCAGCCTGTTTCGGACAGCCCAGAAAGAACACAATTTCTGCTTCAACCCGCGACATTGAAAGTCGGAAGAATAATAAATACCGATGGTCAACCTATAAAAGGAGCAACAATTGTATTCTATCCAAATGAGGGTGTTTCTTATGATGAAGTATTACCAAGAACTATATCTGATAAAAATGGTATTTATTCTATCTTCGGTCTCGGCTCGGAATATCAAACAGTTGAAGTAACTGCACCAAACTACGCTCCCAATATTGTAATGATAAAAGATATTCGCCTGCCGGACAACCGGTTTGCAGATATTATTCTCGAACACGCCGCTTGTCTTTATGGTTACGCTTTTGATGAGAATGGAAACGGGATAGCAGATGTCTTTGTTACGGCACAGATAGAACCTGCGATGTCTGGCGGAGGAATCTCGGTGCCCGATATTTCAGCAAGTACAATCACAGATAGTAATGGCTTTTACAAGCTTTCAAATGTCCCTCCGGGAAAACTGATTGTAAATGCTAATAACAGGCAATATTTTCAGCATAAGAAAATTGAAATAAGATCAGGCCAAACTATGGAACTAAATTTTGGCGATGAAAAAGGATTCGTTATTACAGGTACAGTAAGAGCCGGAAAAGATGTACTTGAAGAAGCCAGAGTCATGTTCGTGTCAAACGATAAAGAAAAAGACATGGACACCGTTACTGACTCTCAAGGAAAATTCAAAATATATTTTCTTAGTCAGGATTTATACAGCCTGAGAGCAGCCTGGGCGGCAAAAGTTCTTCCAAACAATACAAAATGGCCTGAAGATACTACTTTTGGTCTAATGCGTTCCTTGAAAGTGGAAAGAAGTATGGAGCTTGACATTGATATGCAGGCAAATACCGTAATGGACATTAAAACAGGTCAAATAATAAAAAGTGAATGAGAAGAATATTATTATTAACATTCATAAGCCGGGCTTTTGTCCGGCTTTACAGCAGGTACAATTCATCTGACTATATGAGCCACTATATCGAAGTGGAAATTTATGTCAAAGCCGCAAAATATTGAAGTTTAGAAATAAACTTTAGCACACTTTAGGCACTTTAACTACTTTTAACTTTTTTCCCAAGTCGAAGCCCAAAAAAGCCGAAAAACGCATAAGATACCATAAATTAGGGTTTTTTGTTCCTTTAAGGACAATAAATAGTCCTATAAATCAAATATCTGAAAGGCGGAATTTAATGTTTTTTTATGTATTAAGTGTTCTTTATCTTTGTTTATGGGCGATATTGCTGATTCACTGTTTGAAAAGCAGCCGATTATATCCCATATTCGGCAATGGACTGGGTACAAAAGCTTTTTGGCTGTTTACTTTCGTTTTTCTAAATCCCCTTCTTAGCCTCTTGTATATTCTTTGTGCATTTTGCCCTGTGATTCGAAAATGGTGGATTGTCTCACACGGCCGGAGTGCCGAAGCTCAAGTTAGGAGCTCCAGGCAAATTGCAATTCCGTTGTTTGTTTTCATCTACACTTGTATCATATTAGTATTATTCGAGATACCCCGGACAAATTCCGAAATGAATCCATTCGTAATTTTGAATAAGACTGATGGAGCTTCTTCCGCACTGGAGGGGTCTTTCCTGAAATCCGGTGCGAATATTGGTTTTATTGATGCGAAAAATAAAATACAAACAGTCAGCTCGAATTCTGCAACTGGTGATATGAGAGTGAATTTGCATAATATTATGCTTATGTGCAAAAACGATAATCAATTTCTTCATCGCGTTGCAATGAAAATACAACAATCTTTTGCCAGGCTGCCATATGTGGATTCTGTCATATATTATTCCTATGGCCATACGCCTGAACCGGGCGGCCTGATGCCTGATGTATTTATTACCCTGGACATGCCTGAGATGAATGAAAATATATTTCTTTTTAGCCGCGAAATGCAGTTAAAAATCGATTGTACTGCATCCAGCTCATTTTCCGAAGTCCTTTCCGATTCGGTCAATAATATATCTTCAGACATAATAGTTCCTTTTAAAATTCAAAGCGAGCTGCAGCATGCCAGCAAAACAATATGTATTGAGTGTCCCGGAACGGAATATGAGCATGAAGTAAAAAATATCACCCGCGAGCTGACCGAAGCAATGAAAAAGCAATTCGAGAATTTACTGAACAAATACGATGAGCTTCCTGAGCTTCCTGAAATATTATATGGCTCTTATATAAAGCCGCCGGAATTTTCCTTCTTAAAGAACAATATCGAATTTATGATTTCAGGAATCAAATTGCTGAAAGACAACGATACCATCTGGCAATTTACGGAAAAGCGGGATAATCACGAAGCTTTCGAGGCATATAACGAAGAATTGAAAATGCAAAGCTGGACTCTGATGAGCAAAGGTGATAATTATATCCGAATGAGAAAGTCAAATGAGATAATATATATTTTTCGCAGGCAATTGCGCGATTTGCTTAAAGATAACATCATCGCAGGCAGTTCTGAAAACAATACATCCGAAACGCCGATGATTGCTCATTACAGCCGCTTTATAACGAGTGAGCGAATTAACCTGGCAATGAATACCATGCTGGAAAAAGGGGAAGATTTTGAAACCCTCCTGTTATTTCGTAAATATTTTATTACCCCGAATCTACAGGAACGCTTATGCAATATCATAAAACAAAACCATTCTCCTACTCTCGATGGCTATATTCTGCTTGGGAATTTCTATGCAGATAAGGGTGATATTGAAAAGGCAGGCAAAGCTCTTATGTTTGCCAGAGCTATGCAGCTTGTGGAAAAGGAGCCGAATACCAAAGCACACGAGATAAAGAGCTTAGCTGAAAAACTCGGGGATGAGAATTTAATTGACATTCCTTTTGATGGAAATATCCTGCGTCAGAGTGGTTTCATATGCATCGAAGATATTAATGAGCCGATGCAGATTGAAAGGGGTCTTGATGAGCCTGCATTATTTTATAGAAATTTGGGTGATAACCAGATACAGACTTTTGCTTTAAGTGTGATACAGCAGCGAGATAACTCATTCAGAAAATCATATCATCTCTTAACAGTAGAAGAACAAGGGGGAAATTCAAGCTCAAGTGAATCTGACGGGATAAATGAGCCTGACGGCAGATGGACAGCCCAATCCTATCTCCATGAATGGTTAAACGAAGGGATGTCTGTGCAATTCAAAATAGAAAGCAGCAGCAATGAAAGATTTATTTTCACAATCACACCAGGCTCCGTGTAAAAGAAAAACATTTACGACCCGATTAATGCCTGTTTGACTCGTACCTTTAAAAACTCCCAGTTAATCTTATAGCTGCCTACCTCGGATGCATACTCATACTTGGTAAATCAACTCTAACCGGGCCGCAGGTTTTACACTCCCCTTTTTCTTCTTGCGGCAATGCAGCACCGGGATAATATCCGTTACACGGAATCTCAATATTTGCTATACCCTTTAAGGATAATTTAATATTTTCAGAAAACATTTTTGCCTTGTCGTCGGGCACAGGCGGAGTAATTTGAACTGTGATCTGGTATCCGGAGCGTGTTCTTTGGGTATCAATGATGCTGACAACCCCGCTATTGGATAATAAAGGCTGAACGGAAAAATCTTCATTATAGTTACTAACAATATTAATGGTTTTAATTACCGATTTTTTAGGATCAGCCTGGCTAATCATAATCCTTTGAGGACTTGTAGAAAATCTTGGAGGTGTATAGTATGTCCCGCTTACGACCTCACAATCAGGATGAGAAAGATTGATACTGAAATTCCCTTCCGGATACCCGTTGAGCTTAACCATATCTACCTGCGGCTCAAGAACAAATCTTGTTGCTTTTACCTGCGGATTATACTTTACAGAAATGCAGCCTCCTGATGACTGAAAGCCGGTAATAGAAAAAGGCTTATTATCCAGGCTTGTAATAATAATTTGAGGACAATCGGCATTTTTGCTTAGAAGCGAAAGATTAAGCTTTTTCGGCTCATAATCAATCGGAGCGACAACCTCTGCTATTATTGGAAGGTCAACTTTGGGATTTTCAGGATCATTACTGTAAAGATAAATATGTTTTATAGCCTTACCAAGCTGTGTATCGGTATAACCGGCAAGCACTTTACCGCTCTCACCCGGAGCATATTCTCTCTTGTCGTATTCCAGCAGGGCAGGTGTGCATGTACATGAAGTTTCGACTTTAGAAATTATAAGATTGGCATTTCCCGTATTTGTAAAAACAAATTCGCAAATATTATTTTTCGAGCCTGGGCGAACCCTGCCGAAATCATGGCTCAATTTTTTTAAGCTAATCTTCGGCGAAAGGTTATCCTGAACCGTGTTTTTTACCGGGGATGGCGCAGGAGTAGAGGAAGACCTGA
>CAYSHS010000256.1:0-5202 GCA_964430845.1 uncultured Pirellulales bacterium
AATTGATTGTTCCCGATTCTTCTGCGTTTGAAGAATGTTTGCAGCAGAGTAGTGCATTCGTCTGCCATTACACCTGAAGTTACTTCAACAATATGATTGAGTCTTTCATCCTGGACAATGTTATAGAGGCTTTTTACCGCTCCTGTTTTCGGGTCGTCACAGCCGTAAACCAGGCGTTTCATTCTCGACAAGACAAGCGCACCGGCACACATACAGCACGGCTCTAATGTCACGTATATTGTGCAATCGAGAAGACGCCAGCTTTCGAGAAACGCCGCGGCCTGAGTCATCGCTATTATTTCCGCATGAGCAGTAGGGTCATGAAGCTGCTCACGCTGGTTGTATGCTCTGCCTATAACCTTATTCTGGTAAACAATAACACAACCAATAGGCACATCGCCATTTTCCTCGGCAATTAAAGCCTGGTCGATGGCAAGCTTCATATATCGATTATCAATTTCATTATCCAATGTAATTTATAACTCCATCTATTAGTTAATTAGCATAATCACAAACACAAATTTGGGATATCAAGGATAATTATCATGTTTGAAACCAATTTGTCAAGCTCTACACGATAATATAGGTAGTTATGCGGCTTAAAGTAATTAAATCGGATATTGTATTTAATTACAAAACAGAATAAATCTTGACCAATCGCAAAAAATCCGTTACTTTCTGTCGAATAAATTGTAAGTTCTTAGTGTTTCTAAATTAACAGGTTCACGAAACAACTAATAAAGGAGACAGAAATTAATGAGTCCACTGCTTATCCTCATCATCGGCGTAGTTATTGTTATTGGTATGATAATCGTCCTGCGGGTAAATGCTTTTATAGCATTGATAACCGCGGCTATGGTTGTGAGTATCCTTTCTCCCGGCGTGCTCGCGGAAAAGATGACAAGGGTCGGAGTCGCTTTCGGTAATGTCGTTGGAAGCATAGGAATTGTAATTGCACTGGCCGCTGTTATCGGAAAATGCCTGATGGACAGCGGTGCGGCAGACAGGATAGTACGTGCGTTTCTGCGTCTGCTCGGCGAAAAAAGAACACCATGGGCTTTAATGGGCAGCGGATTCGTTCTGTCTGTTCCTGTTTTTTTCGACACGGTTTTTTACCTTCTCGTTCCTCTGGCAAGGTCACTATATAAACGAACAGGGAAGAACTATATGGTTTATCTTATGGCGATTTGCGCCGGCGCCTGCATCACACACACACTCGTGCCCCCTACCCCGGGGCCGCTTTTCATCGCAAGTGAATTCGGTATCGACCTTGGACTTATGATTCTGATGGGAGTTATTATCGGAATCCCGACGGCATTTGTAGCGATGTTATTTTGCAGAATAATAAATCATTTTGTGGACGTTAAGATGCGTCCTTATGGCGGAGAGCCTGAGCCTGAGCCGTTGCAGGATAAAGAATTGCCGCCGCTCTGGCTGTCATTAACGCCAGTTCTTCTGCCGGTGATTCTAATCTCGACAAATACGATTGCCAACGTTTTCGCACGAAACGAGCACATAAACACGATTATGCCCAGGATGGTAAGCGCACAAATCGAGAACAACGATGCGAATGCAAGGAAGCTTGCGGAAAAACTCGTAAATGCCAAAATTGTTTCGGATATGGGAAGTGTCAGTAAGCTGTCTTCAGAAATTCTAAAAAACAAAATACGTGAAAATGAAGCTGACGCAATGTTACTCGCACAGAAACTAATCGATGACAAAGCTTTCGGCGAGCCTGGTCAAGTCGGCCCTGCACAGGAAGCCGCAGATATAACCGCTGTTTTGGGTAACCCGAACCTTGCGCTGTTTCTCTCGGCGGTTGTCTCGATGTTCATGGTAGTATGGAAAAGAAAGATTTCTCTCAAGGAGCTGACCAGGGAAGTGGATCAATCCCTGATGAGCGGCGGTATTATCATTCTCATCACCGCAGGCGGAGGTGCATTCGGCGCTATGCTCCAGCAAGCGGGAATTAAAGACTATATCCAAAGCGCATTTGCTTCCAGCGGACATAATATGAGTTTAATGATTTTCGTTACTGCTTTTGCCGCATCGGCGTTACTGAAAATCGCCCAGGGTTCGAGCACCGTAGCGATGATTACGACTTCAACGATGTTCGCCGCTATGGGAGTATCTTCTGAAATGCTCGGCTGCAATCTTGTTTACCTGGCACTGACAATAGGCGGCGGCTCACTCGTTGGCTCATGGATGAACGACAGCGGTTTCTGGATTGTCGCTCGAATGGGTGTTCTGACAGAAGTCGAAGCTCTCAAATCTTGGACAGTTATCGCGTCAGTATGCGGAACTACCTCGTTTCTTTTTATCCTGCTGCTCTCGCGCATTCTGCCGCTTGTATAAATCGTAATCTTGACTCATTAACGTCACTTGGAATCCAGTGATGTTTTGCCCGTGAGTTTTTTCAGAATCTCGCTCGCAACCGGCGGACAGCCCGGTACAAACATATTTTTCTTCTTGAATCCTCCTGTGCAGTTGCCCACGCAGAGAGTCTTTTCAGGTAATTCGGTATGTCCCTTGCCTATCGCGATATTCAGTCTTTCACCTTCAGGCAGGTAATCGAAAATCCTGTCGGCAAATTCTTTCAGGAATAAAAGAAGTGTTGACTGGCACGCGCTGCACGATTTATTGTCAAATACAGTGACATTCGGAAATTCTATCGACAAATTCTGTGGAGGAAAAGCAAATTGAGCACACCAATCCGTCCAGTTACCGGGAGTAATATTCATCTTTTCGATATCAATCACGCCGAACCCGCGTTCCGCACCGAATCGCAAATGAGCCACATCTTCGGCGCGAGTTCCCATTAATCTGCACGCAACCGCATCAGCCGCGAAACCATCGGCGCTTACAACAACACAATCGAGAGCCTTCGGCTCCCCTGCGCTTGGTCCGAGACCTTCCATACCGAAAGTCCCGTCGATAATCGCTAAGTGCGGCCTAAGAACCGAAGCCATATCCGCGATAGCAATATTGAGCGGTTTCTCGTCACTGCCTTCGATGGGAGGCAGCATGTGAAGCTGTACTTTACTTCGCCGCCACAGGCAGCCTTTCATATTCTTGACCGAAAGCGTTACGTCCGTGTGCATGTGCATTTTCATAACTGGTATTGAGACAATATAATCGAATTCCAGCACGTCAGGACAAAGCTTCAGCTTATGTAAAACACGCCCGTCAGGAATATCCATCTCAACGCAAGGCCTTATATCCATATCAATCAAAGGGCAATTCCTCTTTCGAGCCTCCTCTGCTATGCCGGTTGTTTCAAAAGCTTCCATCGTTTTTACACCGGTAATTGGACTTTCGCCTATTGAGACTTCTGCCCCGACCTGGCGGAAAGCATCTATAGCCGCTCCTACAACTTCAGGATGCGTAGTTATCCCCTTTCCCGGCTTTCCAAGCCTGCCGGCGTTGGGTTTTAGCAATACGCGTTTGCCGTGTGCGGCTTCCAACGGAAATGAATCGAGTGCTTTTAAAGTATTCTGATATGCCCCGCCGCCATGAGATACGGAGACAGGGGTAAGCTCCTGTTTTCTAAAGAAAGGGTTATCTTTATCCATTCAATATATTTCACAAATTTCTATTCACTATTCACTAACAACTACATACTATCATAACATAATTTCAGTTAAATTCCAAACCTGTTTATTCAGGATATCTCCCCTACTAAAAATACCTGCTATGACAAAGTCGGCACAGAATTCAATGATAAAACAAGTCTCATCTCCATCACCATTAACTCCGGATGATATACTTTTTTTCTATCAGAAACCGATAGTTATCCTGAGTCTCCACTGAATTTCCTCCTGGTTTATCCTACTCCGAGGAGAACTTGTAGATGGTGGTGCTCTCGAACTTGCCAACGGGACGCAATTCGGTTGATGGGAAGTGCGGCCAGTTCGGCGAATCGGGGAAATGCTGCGTCTCGAAGCAGAAGGTCGTTCGGTCGGTCGAGTTGTAGAACTGCATGCCCGGTTGATCCGTGTAGCACTCCATCATCCGGCCGGTCTGTGGATCGTAGGCGCTCGCCGCGAGGATCAACGAACCATACGAACCGTTCAGAACATAGTTGTGGTCGTACTGGCCGCCAGGAATCGGACTCCCGATCTGTGAGCCGATAGTCTTCGGTGTTCTGAAATCCAGCCCCGTCCTTCCGACTGTGCGAATCTCACCCGTCGGAATCTTATCCGAATCCATATATGTGTACCAGTCGGCGTTGATCATCACCTCGTGGTTGAGAATGTCGCCTGAGCCGATCCCGGCAAGGTTGAAATAGCTGTGATTCGTCATGTTGATAACAGTCGGTTTGTCCGTCGTAGCGCAGTACTCGATTCGCAACTCGTTGCCATCGGTTAGAGCGTAGGTCACCATGCAGGTGAGATTGCCCGGGTAGCCCTCTTCGCCGTCGAGACTCAAGTGAGTTAGTCGGACTCCCGCTTCGGTATCGGTCTGGTAGGGATAGCCGTGCCAGACGACTTTGTGGAAACCATACGTACTGCCGCCGTGAAGCTGGTGGGCCCCTGAGTTTTTGGTAAGTTGGTACTCGACGCCGTCCAGGGTGAATCTGGCGTTGGCAATGCGATTTGCATATCGCCCGATGATCGCACCGGTCCACTGGTTCTGCGCGTATGAGGTCAGGTTATCGTAGCCGCGTACGATGTTGCCCAACGTGCCGTCGCGGTCCGGCACCTCCAATGAAACCAGGGTGCCTCCATATTCTATAACCTTGGCCTGCAGGCCGTTCGAGTTTGTCAGTGTGTATTGCATCACGTCGATGCCCCCAGAAGTTGTGCCGAAGAGGGTTGATGTGACCGTTGGACTCTGCGATAGTCCAACGCCGGAACACAGTAAAACAGCTGCAATGATTGTCAATCGGTATGCGGTAGTAAGCCTGATGTACATAATCTATCCTCCTGTCATAAAGCCTCGGTTCGAAAGTGCTCACAGACATCTGCGAGCACGTAATTTATATTATTATAGGCCATTCATCCGGCGATGTCAAGCCTGTCTGCGCTGGATTTCAGCAAAACACGATTACTACATGCGGTTTCTAATGTGAAAAATTCGAGTGCTTTTACAGCATTTCGATATGCCCCGCCGCCATAAGCTACCGCGACTGGGATAAGTTCCTGTTTCTAAAGGAAGGATTATCTTTATCCATTCAATACATTTCACTAAATACTATTCACT
>CAYSHS010000257.1:0-5200 GCA_964430845.1 uncultured Pirellulales bacterium
AAAATAAAACAAATATTTTTTCTTTCCAAAGTATGCCCTTTCTCATTTTTGCAAAAGTTCAGTAACCATCCCAAATTTTGTGGCTGATCATTTTTGGTACGAATACCTGCGGTTATTCAAATCGAAAAATACTATAAATTTGTATTGAAAAAATCCCACAATTATTGGGATAGCGGGATAGATATAATTCTATTTTAATATTGACATATTCCTATTTTTTATTATATCTATAATATTATAAAAAAGAAAAATAATGAATCAAGAGCAGTGAGATGTTCCTCTTACTGCTCTTGTCTCTTATGAATAGTTTAAAGTAATATTTGCCGCATTGAGTTTAGGCAATTAGAATTCTGAAAGGTAATAATCATGCGAATAAGGCTAACACAAATAACGATAAGTATGATAACTGCCATTTTGATGGTGTCCTCTATTGGATGTCCGATGATTTCGTCTGACGCAGGATTGCCGGTAATGTTTCGTGAGAATGTAAAATTTCCTGTCCCTGCCGATAGTTTGAAGTATCCGCTTGTTACCCCTACTGAAGAAGAGGAAAAAGGAGTTCTACTCAGATACAAGGCACAATCTGATAAGTACAAGTATAATTCCATATTCATTATGTTTAGTGACATTGTTGAAAATAAGGGGTATAAACAAGCTGTGCAGAAATCATCTGAAATCGTGAGATTTTTACCTGCTCCCGATGGGATAAATCTTATCAGGGAAAACGAAACAAAATGGGCGCTTGCCAGTTTGTGCAGGCGCTCTTTGATCAATTCAAGAGGGGAATTCCTTAGGTCTATTGAAATAAAGCCAACCGGTTTGGAAGGGGAGACAGCCAGTCTCGCTGAGGGGGACCAATTTTCCTCCTTTGAGAATGTAAGTGCAGGCTTTGGATTTCCGGAGGATGCAATTAAGATAGGCCAAACAGGGACCAGTGTTATTGGTCAGCGATGGGAACGATCCGTTCAGGAATCCAAAATTCTTTGGCAACTTTTAGGTTTTTCGGAAGTAAAAGGACGAAGGTGCGCGGTTTTTCATTATACCGGTACAGGAGAGACTAAGACACAGGTTGAATCCACGAATAAGATTTTAATAGATAAATTCGAGCAAAAAGGCATATTCTATTTTGATTATGAGCGAGGTTTTGAAGTAGAATATCTCATATGGTGCACGGGGGAAAGACCGCTATTGAGGCATCATGTGATACCGGGTGTTGGCAGTACATCTAAATATGATGAAGAACCAAGTAAATATGCCACATTTTGGCAGAGCAGTTTGGCCAAGTAAAATGTTAAGAAAATATCCATGAATGCCATGCTTTATCATCTTCAGTTAAAAATGTCGTTTATTAATATCAAGACAGCAATTACGCCAGTTAACCGGAACCGTTTTCTTAAATTCCTCATTCATCTCGGCCAGATTTTTATCGCTTCTCCTGACAAGGAAAATTGATCGTCATTATTTTCGTATTGCAGCTGCTTTCCCGTTGCAGGGTCAATAAAAGCTTCTGCAGGTGCTAATGATTTTATTTGTTCCAGGTTCTCAGGCCATCGGCCTGTCCTGTTTTTGTGGCGTCTCAATGCAATTAAAACCAGGTTTGCCCGATAGTCGGTGGAATATCTAAGGTAAATTTCTTCGAGGTCTTTTTTTGCGGCAATGTTGTAACGCCATATTATAAATCTTTCATACAGGCTGCAGTTAGATGAAGAAATTCTTTCCCTTAACCTTTCAACTGCATAGATTTCTTCCGTTTGCTTCTCGAAGCTGTCAGGTATTTCAAATACAGTTTCTATTTTTTTAAGCTGGGCTTCGGATACATCATCGTTAAAAATGATATATCTGATGCTCCGTGAACCAATACCTTCTAAGGCAGTTCCCACAAGAAAATAAGTGTCCATGGGCTGGCTCTTAAAATGTTTTCCCATTCGAAGCACACACAAACTTTTTTCGAGAGCTTCTTCGAGACGTCCCTCGGCAATATCATTATTGGCTGATCGAGTAAGAAATAAAGCACTCTGTTTTATGATATTCAGGAAGCTTATATCAAAATTAATTCCAAAAAATAAAATTTCATTTGCGGATTTTAAGTCGGGTAAATCAGGAATCGGGAAATAGCATTTCTTAAACTGCACAACTTCCATTAGTTTGTTAATAATATTTTGTTTTTGCTCGAACCATTTTGCAAGTTCAGGATAATCTGCACCTGTCCAGGGTTTTGAGTTAGTAATCTTTTCCATCTCAGCAGTTAAAAAATCAGGTTTCAAATCAGATTCGTTATAATCTTCAAACAGCTGATGATAAATAATAGCTGCGTTTTCGGAATCTGGAATTGCATGGGCAGCATCTATTACAGCGAGTTGCTCCTGGGCGGATTTATAAAAATAAATCCGCCATGTAACAAAACTTAGTACGAGCAAAAAAAGTATGGCATATATTACTCTTAAAAATATATTGGGACGTTCAGAAATTTCTGCTTCTTTTTGTTTATGATTTTGCTCCGACATTTTATAGTCTCTGCATAAAACATAATCTGCCAGGCATTTTATTTTCTTTATTATTTTGCATAAATAATATTCCTGTTTCCGCACGGATTATACAGAAATAAACGTTTTATTCAAAGAATAATCTTTTTTCTGATTTTTGAGTTTATCCGCAGCTCTTTTTTGACGATAGTAAAAGCGGCTTCGGGGAAAAGGCTGATGAAAAACAAATTTTTATTGGGAAATTTGGAAACTTCAAAAAAACGTCTTATAGTTTAATTGGGGGAATCAATGGCCAGGCAGCGTAACACTACTGTTACCGGATGCGCCTTTGATGAACGAATCATTGATGCGGTATGGAATAAAGCGCAAACGATAAAAGATACAAATCCGGCTATTTACAGGCATGACATTCTCGGCAATGTAATCTATTGCGGCTCATACGGCAAAGAAACCATCATGGGCTGGGAAATAGACCACATAAAACCTGTCTCAAAAGGCGGCACGGACGATATTGACAACTTACAAGCTCTCAATACCGGCGCCAACGTCAAAAAAGGCGACACTTACCCCTGGCCGTAATATAATTTTACACTTCATTTTTTGCCCACTATAGTTTGAACACCTAAAAAACATTGCTAAATTTACCTTGTGTGGTTACATTATTTTCTCTTTGGATTAATTTATTTGTATATGTTAAGAACAGGGTAATAACGAATGAAAATTAGGCAGGCTGTATCAGAATGTAAGGATATTTCAAAAGGGTGCGTCCTGACAATCGGCAACTTCGACGGAGTTCATCTGGGCCACCAGGAAATTTTGAGCTTTGCGCGTCAGAAGGCGGTTCAGCGAGCAGCGGCTTTGGTAGCTATAACATTTGAGCCTCATCCGGTAGCGATTTTATATCCCGAAAAAGCGCCCGGGGTATTAACTCCGCTGGAATTGAAAAAACATCTGCTTGCTCAATATGGTGTTGACTGCCTGATTGTGCTCAGGGACAGTACAGAGCTTCTAAATCTTTCCCCGGAAGAGTTTGTGGATAATTTTCTTGTCGAAGAGATTCAGCCCAGCATGATTGTGGAAGGTGATGACTTTAATTTCGGCGCTTCAAGAGCAGGCAATATCGAGACGCTTCAGAAGCTCGGAGTAGAATACGGTTTTAAGGTGCACGTTGTAAAATCTAAGACGATTAATCTCCCAAGCGGCCAGATTGTCCGCGTTTCGAGTACGATGGTTCGATATATGCTTGAGAGCGGCCATGTCGAGGATGCCTGTCAGGCTTTGGGCAGACCTTACAGGCTGACAGAAAAAATTATTCATGGTCGGGGGGTAGGAAAAAAACTGGGTTTTCCGACACTGAATATGAAAGTGCCCCGGCAGGTAATACCAGTTGAAGGCGTTTATGCAGGATTTGTAAAAATAGGGGATTCTTTTGAAAATGTGCTTGATTGCCGAGAGCAAATACCCGCCGCATATAGTATAGGTCAGGCAAGAACCTATGGCGATGACTTCCCATTACTCATTGAAGCCCATCTGCTTAAAGAAAATGTGCCCGATGCAACGGGGAAATATATGGCGATGGATTTTATAAGGCACATTCGCAGCCAGCATAAATTCAAAACGCCGGAGGAGCTTTCCGCGCAAATCGCAAAAGACTGCGAAAACGCAAAACAAGTACTGCGCGACAGGATATGATATTATAGCATTTTGAATTTATTCTTTTTTGTTTCATTTGACACTTAATGTACCAGAAGTTACATTAAAAAAGTGTGTGTAGTTTTTCAGGGTAATTTTTTAAACGATAGATTTATATATTGCAGAAGAGAAATTCTATGACATTAGAGAATAAATTCAAAGAAGCAATCGATTTAATTGATAAATCCGAGAGGATATTAATAACGACTCATCACAAGCCTGATGGCGATGCACTGGGGTCTTTGTCGGCTATGTCGGAGGCTCTGGGGGCTTTAGGCAAGAATGTCAAACCATTACTTTTGTCGCCAATGCCTCAGTGGTATCGACATCTTTTTACTGAAAAAGTTTCTGTTCTTGGTGAGGATATAAAGCTTGATGAGCTGATAAGCGGTCGATTTGGCCTATTCGATTTGATTATGATTATCGATACGAACAGCCCTGGTCAATTGCCTGAATTCGAGAAGTATCTTAAACAAACAGACACTCCTGTTCTTGTAATAGACCACCACAGAACATCCGACGGGCTTGGAGCTTTGGAAATAGTAGATTCAGATGCCGCTGCGGCTGGTCTGGTGATTCTTGAATTGTTCAAATATGCAGGCTGGAATATATCGGGAAAAATGGCTGAGGCTCTTTTCGTTGCTATTTCCACTGATACAGGTTGGTTCAGGTTCAACAACACAGATGCAAGAGTTTTTTCAGCTTGTTCGGAACTGGTTGATTTGGGAGTAAAACCTTCCCTGATGTATCAACAATTGTATGAAACTTGTTCAGAGGAACGTTTCAAGCTTAAAATTGCTATGCTCAACACACTGGAACTGCATCTTGAAGGACGATTCGCTACAATGCAGCTATCGAAAAAGGATTTCGAGCACACAGGCGGAACATATGCAGATACCGAAAACCTGATAAACGAATCGAGGGCAATAAAAACTGTCGATACGACTGCCTTATTCATCGAGCTTGATGACGGGCGGATTCGCTGCTCTCTTCGCAGCAAAGGCACTCTCGACGTTGGCAAGATT
>CAYSHS010000258.1:0-5172 GCA_964430845.1 uncultured Pirellulales bacterium
TAAAAGCAGCCAAATCAGCACTTGTGGCACCGATTCTCAAGCCGCTTCCACCGACGCTCGCAAAACCTGTTGTTTCCAAAGGTGTGCCTGCACCGCCGGCGGCTATTTGAGCGATAGGTGTGGTAGTAGTAGTGCTTATTTGCTCGGTTGTCCCGATCTGGCCTACTGAGCTTGTACCGGTTAAGCCTACACCGCCGAAGAAATTCAGGTCAACACCAAGATTCATGCCTTCCGACAAATTGGCGCTTAAAATAGTAGCTTCGACGAGAACCTGCTTGGGACGAACATCCAGCTTTTTAAGAAGGTCCTCGGCTTTGGCTATTTGCTCGGGATAGTCGAGAATAACCAGGGTATCATTCAAAGCCATAGTATCTCCGCCGTCTGAGCCGGTTGTTATTGATTCGCCTGTGGTAGCAACCTTCTCGACCGGTGAGCTGGCCTGTACAACAGCATTCTCACTCAGTGCCGGGGAGACAAGCTTCAATGCTTCAGCAGCGCTTATATAATAAAGAGTGAAAACCTTGTATATTCTCCTGGCTGGATTTTCCATAATCTTCTGATATTCGTCTTTTGTGTAAACCTTGATAAGATTCCCTTCTTCTCTATAAACGAAATTGTCTCCCAGTATCGCATCCATTGCCTCCTTGAAAGTGACATCCCTGAGACTGCGGAATGCAAGCTGGCCGTCAACACTCGGAGAAGGCACGATGTTTTTGCCGCACATGCTTCCGAGCATTGCCAAAGCCTTGCGAATGCCGAAATCTTCCTCGCAGTTGAATACCGGTATCTTTTCACCTTCACCTATGGTTGCCTGCTCAGCTCCTACTGCTTTTATTGTTAACATTAACATCAAAATTAAACATACTGCTAAAATACTCTTTTTTACTTTGTTCTTTTCATTTAATTCTCTGTCATAATACATATTTATGCTCCTTTTCTTTATTTAGTCTCTTGTATAAGACTTCTTGTTTTCTTCAATTACCTGTTTCAATTTCAAAGTTACTTCCGCTTTACCACATCTCATTACAACCGAATTATTCTCAATCATAATCACAACACAATCGTACTTATCGGCTCCGTCACTAACGGGCAATGTATCCCCTACAGAGAGTATCCTGTCATTGATAAAAGCACGGGGATTTTCACCCATTACAAACGCTTCCAGCTTCAAATTATCGGCAATTCTTCTAATCAACTTCTCAGAACTGTCACCGGGGATAACATTTACTTCCCGTGTTACAGCAATTTTGTCGGCATTGACAAAATCTATCCAGCCGTTTGCGTCGAAAAAATCTCTTGTAATTACGTCATTTCTGCCTTTAATCTCAGGCAAATCCACGAAAGAGACTTTTACATCCGTTTCAGGCTGATTAACATTTTCAGCTCTACTGTCCGTCGGCACTGCACCTGCTGTCGCCGGGCCTTTTCCCGCGAATACTTTTATCCACATAAATGCCATCAGTATAACCAGGCACACCACCATGACGGTCTTTTTCTTTTCGGACGCCAAATGACCAACGATTCCTTTGGCTCCATTAACTCTATTTCTTAAATTTTTTCTCATTTGCTCCTTTCTTTTTTTATATTTACTGGTCGTTTTTTTATTTTTATCCCACCTGAGTCCTGTAATAGATAATTATTTCCGTCTCCATTTTTATTTTGCCGCTGAAATCACTTCCGTTTTTCAGCTTTACCTGCTTTATTCGAATTTGCCTGTCAATCTCCTGCAGGTTTTTGTAAAACTCGAATATTTCCTTCAGTTTTCCCGTGCACTCCATGCTTATCGGGATACAAATTAATTCATTTATCCTTGTTTCCTCAAGAGGTTGAATCGCCTGATCATTCAAATTATGACTGTCCATCATCACTGCAATTTTTTTAAGGAAGTTACCGAGGTCTTTCTGTTTCGGTATATTTGCTTCGTAATTATCAAGCTTTTCCCGCAGCTTTTGGAGCTGATCGGTAAACAATGGAAGCTGTTCACTATCAGAAATTCCCCTGGCAATTATAAGGTTTTGCCCTGCCCTTGCGCTTTTTACAGCATTCATAACCTTATTCATCGGTATATATCGGAACAGGATAAATCCGCCAATTGTTGATATCGCTATAAGAAATATTATGATTTGTTTTTTTTCTCTAAACAAATTTCGTCACTTTCAAATCACTTCTGCTGTCGATAATTTGACAAAAAACAATTTATTTCAAATTCATTTATCCGAATATTATCTTCAGTTTTAATATTCCCTTTTTGACTTATCGGGGGTATTTTTACATTGTCCTCCTGCGGATTTACCGGGCTGTTATTTCCTATTTTAACCTGTGCATCCCTCGAGTAAGCCAAATTCACCTGGCTGAAATACGGTGAGTCTTCCAGCTTGCATAATAAAGCGGCGACGTCGCTTCCATTTGCAGCCGCTCCGGTTATCAATACTCTAAAACGCACATCACCAAGCTGTATATCGGTATTATTGCCGGGTAACAAACCCGCCGGTCTTACGACAGAGGAAGACTGACTGACCTTTTCATTGTTTTGTTTATCAGGGATTTTTTCTGAAATTAATTCAACCCTGCTCAAAACTATTCTTTCATCAACCAGGTAGCTTATTTCCGCCAAAACGTTCGATACGATTATTTTTGAACCTGTGCTGTTCAAGAGTATTTCCTTTTCGTGAAGCTCAGTAATTTCTTTTATAAAATCCTGCAGCTTGGCGGATACATTTCCTGATTGTGACTGTTTGGTTTCCATTTCCATATATTTTGCCCGAGCTTCTGAAATAGAATTTGCAGTGACGAAGTTCCAGACCATCATCACGGCAAAAACACCGCTTAATATGATGTACTGCACGCGGTAATTGACCTGTCGCCGCATCCCGCTCTTATACCATTCCGGTAAAAAATCTATTTCTTTCATAATAATCCTGCTACCTGCTGCATACTTCATGCTGCCTGTTGGATTTTTTTGCATTCCATCCTTTGAGTCCGAGTCCTACTGCTATGGCCCATTCGCAAAGCAGCCCGTTTCTTTCCCTGTACATATCAAGACTAACTCTATCCTGTGTAATTTCGCATCCTCTCAACGGCTGCGCTATTTCTATGCCGACCGTCAACTGCCTTTTCATAATATCAATCAGGATTTTTTCATAGCTTCCGCCGCCTGTGAATACCGCCCGCTCGATGCGTTTTCCTCTAAATGTCACCGAGTAATACCTCAGGCACAAAGATATTTCCCTGGCCAGCTCTTCTGCAACTTTACTTATCGCATCAATCATTCCCTGCCTTGTTGAAGCGTCAATTTTCTGCGTATCCTGGGTCGAATTTCCATTTTCGGCCTGAAGCTCTTTCCTGAGTATTTCCGCATCCCTGCCGGTGATTCCTAATTTCGCAGCCACTTCACGATTAAAATTTCCCGCACCAATTTTTATCTGCTTGACAAAGCAGATTTCGCCGCCGCGACCAAAAACTATGGTTGTGTAACAGCTTCCGATATCCACGAAAACCACCGCGTTCTCTTTGTCTTCCTGGCGTCTCAGCGATCTCTCGAAACTCCTGAACAACGCACAAGGTATTATGTCTATCGATACAGGTCTAAGCCCTGCATGCTCAATCATATCAATGTGATTCTTTACGATTTCATTATCTGTTGCGAATAAAATCAGCTCGTTCTTGATCTCATCTCCCTGCCTGACATTGCCGGCTACAAGATAATCCATCGCATCTTTTTCGGGGTCCAGTCCGAAACGCTGAACAATTTCACGCTTTAATACCTGCTCCGCTTTTTGGCTCTCGGCTTCGGTCAATCGCAAGCTTGTGATTTTTAGCTCACCGCTCGGAAGACATGAGATAGTGTTTTTTCCGTAAAAGCCGCCTTTGGAAAGCATACGATTAATGGTTGCAGAAATAATGTCTCTCTGTGCCTGCTCATCTGTATTCGTATCCATATCAACGCATGTCTCTTGTGCGGCGTGAACAGATATTTTATCGCCATTAATTGCAAGCTGAATCATTTTGATAGAATTATGACCTATGTCTAATCCTATCGGCCTTAAAATACGACTTTTCAAATCAAAACTAACCATTAACATTTTCCTCAGAGGCTTATCGAAATATATCCTGTAACAGGCTCAACTGTAATAGTCGCTGTTGTTCCATCAGCGCTAATTGTAATCGTGCCTCCGTTGTCGGGGCTTCCCAGGCAATCGAACCTGACAACATTATCTAAAACATCAGGCGTGAAGGTAACATTAGTAATATCAACCTTGCCCAGTCTTTTCTCGTTCGAGAAACTCATTACGTAAGGAAATCCTTTTTTCACGGGATGTTGTATTACAATATGGTTTTGGTCCTCTATCTGGTAACTATTTGTGCCTTCACTAAAACGGACATAATAATTTTGTCCCCTGCTGATAGCCATGCTTTTTGCGTATTCCAGGTCCGCAGCAATCAAATTAGCGGCTGAACGAATCTGCACGCTCGAAGCGGAGCTCATCATAGGTATGGCAGCCATTGCAGCTATTGAAAGAATTACCACCACAATTATTATTTCTATAAGAGTGAATCCAGACTTTCTGCAATGCAAACCGCTTTTTCTGTTAATATCCAAATTCGAATAACTCACATTTGTTTGTCTTAAAAACAATTTACGCATTTTGTTCGACCACCTCTTTCCTTTCTGATACGTAATCATCGTCCACCTCCAATCATATTTTCGACCTATTGGCGTCTTGTCTTAACCGGCAGACTGAAAAGACTTTACATCGCATAATCCCAACTTTATTATCTGACCTTTGCAAGCCTGTAATACAGGCGAATTCAGCGTGCCGGCATTTTTTCAGTGTCTAATTCCAAGCGGATAATAATACTGTTTTTCAAGTTTTTCGCTGTTAATGTCATCAAAATCAGCATAACCGTTAAGAAAAATTAAATGAGTTTTGCCCCGATATGTTTGTTGACAACAAATTCAGCCGGGAAATCATTACTCATAACATATTTTAGTTTTTTCATTTTGGCATACTTAAAGACCGATAATTAAAAGTCATAATTTTGCTAATATTGTGATGAAAAATCCGCTTGTGAATTTTTGTAAAATGGTTAAAAAGGAATATGCAAAGCCGTCAAATTCCCTTATTTTCTTTCGATACTTCTATAAAAAGCCCCTGCGGCCTGGCCCCATTT
>CAYSHS010000259.1:0-5154 GCA_964430845.1 uncultured Pirellulales bacterium
GAGAGCATCGACCTCGAACGTGTTCCCGTCAGCCAGGTCTCCCGTGCCAAGAGAAATTTTTATCCCGTTGCCAAGGTCCAGGCTGTCACCTGCGGCATAACCGGAGCCAATATTGAAAGTTTTAACTGTATCACCTTCACTGTTGGTAACTTTGATTTGCAGGCTTCCATTACCAACGGAACCGGTTCCTGATACGGTAAATGTAAAAGTCTGATTCTCGTCACCTGAATAAATTCCCGAAACCGAAATCCCAGGCGGTGACGCAGCTCCCGTAAAATCGCTGTTTGCCGGTACCGGAAGAACTCCCGGCAAAAAATCGAACTCATACCCCGACTCAGCCTGTATATGAAGGCTGGAATCGTAAACTGAAGCACTTATTCCTGTAATGGCAGTAATATCAGCAGCTATCGAAGAAAGTGAATCCGATGAAACATCAACCAAAATCGCAGTGCGCGTGACCTGCCCTGTATTTGTATTTGTTACACGGATATAAATATTGCCGTCGGAAACGGGAGGCTGAAAATCTGCAAGATTTTCGCTCGCCATTGTCCAGCCTGTAACATCGGTAAATGAACCTTCCGAGCCGACTCCCTGCACATGATACTGATTTACCTGTTTTATGATTTCTGAAGCAAGATTATCAAGCTCGCTGTGAATGTCTGAAATGATTGTATTTTTTAACGAAAGCAAACCGCCGAGCTGACCACCCTGGACATCCGTGAAGTAATTAGACTGGCCTGCGACAGTAATACCTAAAGCTCCATCATTATTTAAGCCGACGTCCAATTCTACCGCAGAAGTTCCTGTCAATACCGGTGTCCCTGCGATGCTGAGGTCCACTACGCCATATTCCCGTGACTGGGTCTCGACAGTCACTAACTGTGAAAGCTGTGAAATACACTGGTCTCTCTGGTCTCGAAGGTTATTGGCCTGGCCGCCCCCTATTTCCATTCTTTCGATCCTGCCGTTCAGCTCGGCTATCGATTTTACAAGAGCGTTTACCTCCTGGATTACGTTCTTCGCTTCCTGCATAATTTGAGATTCAAGATTCGTGAGAAAATCATCCAGCATTCTGAACCGGCTCGACATACTATCAGCGGCGGATATCGCCTGTTTTTGCCATATTGCTTCCGTTGGATGAGCGGACAAATCCTGCAACGCGTTGAAAAAATCATCTATCGCCGCGTTAAGGCCGCCATCAGATGAAAGCTCGCCAAATGTTGACTCGATTGTTTTGAGCGTATCAAGCTCCTGTGAAATTTGTCCTGAAGAACATTGCTGCCTGTATATCTCATTTTCCAGGAGCACATCAATCAAACGCGAGACCTGGCCGGTATCGACTCCGCCTCCAAGCATCATCGAGCCGACCTGTGAAGAGTAGGCCGGTGACAGGTTGAGCCTCTGGCGATGATAGCCTTCGGTGGCGGCGTTGGCAATATTGTTGCCGATTACGTCAAATGCCTGCTGTGCTGCGGTAAGACCGCTGATTCCTATGTCAAAACTGCCCACTTATATTCTCCATTTTTTTATACGCATTTCAATAAACAAATCATTTGTCACAAATCGCAATTGACAAGCCATGATTTTCTATTATCTTTTTGCTCTCTAACAGCGCCGTTAGCGCCGTAATACATCGGATTTGTCTTACCATGATTGAAAATACTTTTTATCATCATTTTGTTGAACCTTGCACATTCGGATACAAGGACAATTGTACTCGAGTATTCTTTTTTGAAATCGTTAACCAGGGATTTTAATTGTGTCCTTTTTTCGCACACCTGTCTTCTTTTCGGTTCGGACAACGTGGTTTCGAGCAAAGATAAAGTAATTTTTTCAATACCGCATTCGAGAGAATCAGCGATTTTTTTTCTTATCATTTGCCTCCTGGATTCATTCTCTTTATAACTTTCAGATTCCAAATGAATGTCGTCGAGCAATGCCTGCAAAGCTGCATCGTCACGCTTGATAACCAGGCCACGCATCTCGTTCAGACGCGCAAGATTTTCCCGGAAATGCTCGATATCCACATCGAGACATTCGAGCATTTCACCTGCCATATTTTCTATTTCAATCGCAGCCATTTTATGAATTTCCTTCAGAAGAATTTACTGACTGTTTAACCTGTTCGCCGGCCGGCATGGAATTATAAATTTCCTTCCATAAGCCAAGCCCGCCCTTATCAGCCATGTCACGTGCCAGATAAAGCCAGAATATCCCATCGACCTGGCTCGAAACGCCATCTTTTTCAAAACCCCATTCGCCTATAGTTTCCTTCATCCGGTCAAGCAGATTATTCAGCAGGAGAGACTCGAAATCCTTTGCGGCCTGCTTTTTCTTCTCTTCCGAGGCATTTTCAATTTTCGATGAATCAATCTGCCTGACAGGTAATATCGACTCTGTTTGTACCGGAAACATTACACTTGAATTTTCCATATAATTATCCTACATCATCTTCAGTGCGTTAAATATGGCAATTATGTCACTTGGCGTCGCGCCTATACTGTTGAGACTCCTGGCTAATTCAGAAACCGTGACGGAACGCGGAACAGGAATTAAATAAGACTGTCCCTCTTCTACTTCCATATTAGTTTCAGGAACTCTCTGAGTCGTACCGGAATTCGAGAAAGGAGCTACAGGCTGGGAAACATGCTCTGTTTCCGAAATTTTCACAACGAGAGAGCCTTGTGAGATAGCAACCGCTGATATTGCTACATTTTCACCGACAACGATTGTGCCTGTACGCTCATTAATAACAACTACTGCAGGTGAATCAACTTTCACCTCTAATTGTGTAATATCTGAAATAAAGCCCGAAATTTTGTCATTATCGATCCCGGATGGCACTTTGACCTGAATCGTCCCTGCATCAGCGACTTTCGTGCTTTCGGGAAAATCGACATTAATAACACGCCTGATTTGCTCAGCAGTGGAAAAATCGGCATTTCTCAAATTCAATGTTACAACTCTATCGCCCTTTACATTTTCATAAAATTCTCCCAGTTCCTGCTGCTCGACAGTTGCACCGTTTGGAATCCTGCCTACCGTCTGGTGATTCTTGGTGACAGAGGCTTTCTCTCCCGATGCAGTCCAGCCCCCGATTGACACTCCTCCATCCGCTACTGCGTAAACCTGACCATCGAGACCCTGAAGAGGCGTGGCTAAAAGTGTGCCGCCCTGGAGACTTTTGGCATCACCGATTGCCGAGACACTTACATCAATCTTCGATCCTTCCCGGTCAAAAGGTCCCAGCTCCGTGGTTACCATAACTACCGCGATATTATTGCCTGATAAGTCTGTCGGCCCCAGGACAAGACCTGATTCTCTTAGAACATTAGTAAGCATCTGCCTCGAAAGCAGCGAGGAATCACCTGTGCCGGCTAATCCGACGATAAGCCCGATTCCACTGAGCGGGTTGCCCCGAAGACCCTGAATATCAACAATATCCTTTATACGCTCACACCTGCCCGTATTTGCCGTGCAGGTGCATATTATGAGTGTAAAAACTATTACTCTAATAATTATTTTTAATTTCATACGCTTATACTTCCAAAAACTCAGAACGGCCAGATAAAATCAAGTATCGCACCAAGCCAGCCTGGTTTAGTGAACGGGGCGCTTACCCCTTTATTCTTTGTAAGCAGGTGAAAATCCGCAACCTGCTCGCTTTTAACGGTATTATCGTACTCTATGTCACTCGGCCTTACTATGCCGCTTATTTCGATTGTTTGAATGTCACCTGCAATATCACGCTCTCGATTTCCCGTAACGACAAGATTGCCGTTCGGGAGAATATCCATCACAACTACTGTAATACTGTCAACATATTTTCTCTCATCTTTATAATCGGCCTTGCTCGTAAGCTCGTTATCACTGCTTGCAGTCATACCCAAATCGCCGATATCAGCAATATTGCCAAGCTCTCCATTGAAGGCTGTTGTTCTGTCAGTTCCCTTTTTCATGTCCCTCTTGGCTTTATTATCGACTGTGCTGTTTTCCGCAACTTTTATCGTAAGAACGTCACCTATCTGCCTCGCTACATCGTCGGCATAAAGTGTTTTCGAATTCTTGCTTCTTTTGGCCCAAATAGAAGATGCCTGCGAATAATCGCTCGTCACAAATATTAAAACCAGTGACATATATATAATTTCTTTTTTCCTGAACATTATTTCTCCTTCTACGAAACAGGCTCAACAGTCCCATCTTCGTTGACTTTCACAATAATAATTCGCTGTGAGTCAACATTTCTTGCTTTTATAAAATCTCCCGCTTTGCCGTCCTGCATTGTTTTACCGACGGCAGTAATCACAAAACCGGGCTTTTCGATACGGATTATTACATTTTGATTTCTTTTAATAACCGTTTGAGGCTCAGATGAACCAACCATATTGTCTCTTATAACGGTATTTGCCAGAATCGCTCTTTTCGCGAGCTGACCGTATGGCAATTTCCAGTCCTCCGGCTCCGGGCTGCCTGAAGGTCTTTTCTCAATTTTTACGTTTTCGGAGCTTATAACCGTTCCCTGCTCAATATCGACAACAGCAACCGGAGTGCGACTTTCATATTCGAGCCTAAAAACTGCATTTCTCGAACCGATTTTTTTGTCCCCGGAAAAAACGGTGATTTCCACGTTAACCTGGCTGCCCCGGATATTTTTATCAAAAGAGCAATAATATTTAATATTTTTGCTGTCGTCGGGAATTATTAATTCCTGTGCGGCTCGAACCGCTTTCCATCCTGATATCGAATTGCCTGAAATGTTCTTTTTCAAAAAATCATCGGCAAGATTTGTAAAATAATCACCGGAGACAATCTGATGTTTTTGTTTTACTGTTACCTCTTCGGCTCCCATGAATGTTACATTTGATGCGGAAATTCCGCTTGAGGCAAGCCTGCTTAATATCGTATTTCTGGGAATTACTATTTCCTGCCCAGGCATGGAAAAACAGCCTAAGGTAACAAGGTTTGCTTTTTTTACAAGACTTTCATGTCCCCTGGCGATTCCAACCTGCCCAAGCAGTAAAGTGCTCTCCTGTATCGTAATTTCCCTCGGCAGGTAAATCTGCAAACCCGAATTTATTTCGCCCTGTGTATCACCAAGCGCAAAACACGTTAAGCAATACGAAATAAAAAATACAGAAATAATCTTTTTCGTAT
>CAYSHS010000260.1:0-5138 GCA_964430845.1 uncultured Pirellulales bacterium
ACACTAATATTTGTAATATTTATCTTCTTTTCATTCTATTCTTTTTGCTTTGGTTTTAATTCAATAATACCGCAATAGTGTATATTTAATATATCATCGCCGCATCTTACCCTATCTCTCATAAGCTCATACTCTTTCTATGCTTCTTTCAAATCATAGATAGGGGTATTATCTGGTTTCGTAAGGGACATCCTCCCATATCGGGCATCTTTTAGATTCTTAAGGTCCTCTCCAAATAGTGCTCCTAGCCTCACCCAAAATCCTTTGTCTCCTGATTCAAGAATCAACTCTAAAAATGCCGGCTTGGGAGTTTCACAGTATTCAACATTTTCCCTATATAAGTCAAAAGATTGTGACATTAAATATAATGATTGCCCCTTAGCTATATGCGTCTGATTAACTGGTTTAGGGATTCCAGTTAATTCCACGCCTCCGATGGGATTGAATATTAACTTGAATTTTCTGGCATTCATCTTCTGGATTAAATTAAGGTATTCAGAATATGTTCCATCGGTAGAAGTAGACTCCATCATATATTCTCCCCGTGCCATACTACCAGGGGGCTTAAAAGAAACTACTAACTTTGCTATAACAGGACTTTTGGTTCGATCGAAACTTATTTTTAATCCAGTAGGTGAGATTGATTTGTCATATTCCACATTTTCAGGTAAAATAGGAATAGTTTTACTTTCATCATAAGTAATTGTAGCTGAAGCATTCATATTCATACTTTCAAAAAAGAATATAGGTTTATAAGTTTTTATATATTAAAATATACTAATAGGGAAATAACAGGAACAGTCAATGATTTTCGGACGAACATTATGAGAACATGACAGATCCTATCCATTATAATATATTTATATATCATATATATAATTATATCATAAAATTGTCCTATAATCAATATGAAACGAAAAATATTTATTAAACTATATAATAGTCCTTATTGATAAAATGTTGCCAGAGGGGTACAATTCAATAATGCTCACCAGGTTTTGACACTATCTTAAAAGTTATCTCCGCTCTCGGTTTGAAACTACATGCAGAAGCAGCATCCAAAAAATAAATAATTGGAATATAATATTAATTAACGGTATCTTTATTGTTAAATTTCTTTGTGTGGAAGTATTAGGTTCAGGAATGAATCCTTAATCTGCTCAAAGGAAGGTTGGTCGATTTTTCTTTTTATTAGAACGAGATAATCACAGCCGCTTGGAATATCATACTGATTTTGTCTGAAAACCTCTCTTATAAGCCTTTTAAGCCTATTTCGTTTTACTGAATTTCCAAAAGATTTTCCAATAGAGATTCCCAATCTGGAAAAGCCGCACTCGTTCGGAGCTATATAAATTGTAAACAACCTGCTTCGCAGGCATTTGCCACTCTTGAGAATGGATACGAAGAGCTTATTAGTGCAAATTCGTTTTTCTTTTGGAAAAGAATATTTTTTCATTTTTATCTTGTTAGACACGGATTTCACGACTCGACTTAGCTCGCCGAAGTCTGATTAACACTGATTTTGAAAAAAGTAAGCAGGGTGTGCTGTGCACACCAATTTTAAAACTACAAAGTTTTATATTGCCACAAAGAAGCACAAAAACTTAAAAAAGAATTATGTGTATTTCGTGCCTTTTTATGGCTACTTCTTTTTTCGTTTTCTTTTTGTATTGTAACGCCAAATAGTGTAAAATGTTATAAAATTGCCTGAATGATGAACATAATATAGCAAATTAGCGTAAAAAAGGAAAATTTCTAATTTCAGTCGTTCTTTAGGAAGGAAGAATCAAATGTTAAATTTAGTATCAATCCTAATCATATCGCTGGGAGTTTCTTTACAATCCAATCCCCAAACCAGGATTACCCTTACTGACGCAGGGAAAAACATAAATGAGCAAACCAAGCTCATAAAAGGCAGCGACCTTACACCGGACTGTAAATATCCCTGGACTGTACGGAAATATAACAATTCTGACGGCCTGCAGGTTATTGATGTCAATAACGGCAAGCTCAGTTTTCAGGTACTTCCAACACGCGGCATGTCAATTCGGCAAGTTACAATAGGCGACCAGGGTCCGGGCTGGAATTCTCCTGCAATTGGCAATAATCCCGCTTCATTAGTCGAAGTTGTAATTGACCGCACCCCGCCCTGCCGGATAACAATACGAGGCAAAGCTGACGAAGCTTTACCGGATGGACCAAAACTTCAGACTATGACGGAAATATCCACTGTTCCCGGAGCAAGCACTTTCCAAATTTCCAATACAGTAGATTTTGCTGCTCTCGATAGCAAACCATTAGTCTCAGATAAACCAACAATAACATTAGATGACGTTGCAAAATCAGCACAAACATGGGAGCCTTCTTTCAAGGATTGGTATGGCAAACAGGCACCGGATTTTACACTCACAGATATTACAGGCAAAACACAAAAAGTAAGTGATTATCGCGGTAAAAATCTCATCGTGAATTTCTGGGCGACATGGTGTCCGCCGTGCAGGAGAGAGATTCCCGATTTTATCGAGCTTCGCAAGAATACAAGCGAAGATGAGCTTGCGATTTTAGGTATCTCAACAGAGGACGGCCAGGAAACCAAAGTAAAGCAGTTTGCATCGCAAAACAAAATGAATTATACAATCCTAACGGCTGACCTGGGCAAGCTGGCCGCTCCATATAGCAAGGTTACTGCTATCCCAACTACATTTTTCATTGACAAAGAAGGCAAAATTAAATTTGCTACTATTGGCACCTTGTCCCTGAAAGATGCTAAAAACATACTTCAGGCCAAATAATTCTGCACCGGATTTCAATAATAAAGATTATTCTGCCTGGCACAAGAAAATACGATTTTCTTATTTTGCACAAAACTAACATAAATTTAAGGCATATCTTACACACCCAGTCTAAAATCCTATTAGTGTTAGTAACAGAGAGTTTTTATTACTCTGAACAACAGGAATGGACATCATGGAGGTAAAAGGTGAATCGGTTGTCAATTCTAAAGTTTGACGAGGTAGTCAGGCTATGGCAGCAAAGCAATTGCGGCTTATCTATGCCTGAGCTGCTTGGCCTGGTCGCAGATGGTCAAAGCAACTGCGTTTCCGCACATTATACAATAGAAGAGCTTTACGAGAGATTCAGAGATACATGGTGGGAGGTTATCCGGCCAAATCATAAAGACGAAGAAACAATTACAAAAGGAGTGCAATGCAGGTACGTTGCCGACTCTCTGCCTGATGCGTTGCGAAATCGTCCATGTATTGATTTCCCGAATGTAGAAGCAAAAGAGCTTCTTTATGCCTGTGCCCTTGAAGACGAAACAGATGACATCGAAGATGACAAGGAAAGTCGCTACCTGCTTAACTGCTGAATTTAATCCGCCAAATAATAAATGACGCATATTTTCTCTTAATATTACTTTTTTGACTCAGCAGTTACACTCTACCAGAAGAAACCCGGATTATCTCCATATCGAGGCAATGCAACACCGTTCTTAATATCCGGATTAAACGGCCTCCATTCAGTATGTGCATCCATAAAACCAACATTTCCGCCGGCAGGCTCTTCGTTATTGATTAAATGACTTGTTCTATCATAAACCTGGCTTTGTTGATAGATGCCGCCAGGGACAGACTCAAATTCACGTCCATACTTTGTATTATTTTGAGGTACACCCATAATCGAATCGATAACTATCTCTCTCATAGATGGTCGTGAATCCATGGTAGTCTTCACCCATTGTTTTTTAATAGAATCAGATGCATAGCTTACAATTTGCGGTCGCGGCTGCGCTGGAGGCTCTGTCTGCAAAAGAAAGCAATATCCTGATACGATAAAGCCGGTCTCATTCGTGAACTTGTTTAAATCCGAGCTCCAAGATTTGTTATTATACATCCAGAATAAGTCATTGTACTTCTGGTGGGTACTGTTGGATGGGCAGTAGAACATCTCCCTGGTCATACCGGTTCTAAGCATGAAGTGTACGGTATTTATTGCAACATCCTGGAGCCAGGCTCCCGATGTGTTGGGCAAAGGAAGCTTTGTATCGTTATCATTGGCGTACATATTCAATGCAAGTACATGCTGACGAATACGCATTGCGCAGGATTGACGTCTTGCTTGTTCTCGTGCCCTGCGCAGAGCAGGCATCAGAATGCTCATTAGTAATGCGATAATCGCAATCACTACCAGCAATTCTATTAATGTAAATCCTCTTGACTTTTTCATGGTTTCTCACTTACAAAAAAATACTTGAACGAAGCTTAATGCGAGGTATGTCGACAACTGTATGCTGAATGCTTTGTAGAATCAACCTACTTATATATTGCCGGGATGAATACATAAAAAATGCCCTTCATCTTTCATGTTTTAATATGATAACAAACAAGAACAAGAATAACAAGCAAATTTATTATTGCGATTACGGATTTATCCGCTTTTATTTGTACAGTTTAGTTTTATATTATGGTGCAGGCTGGACATAAATGGTTATTTCAGCAACCTGCTGAAGGCCCGGTGATAATTTAGTGAGATCAACATTTTCACCCCTGTAAACCAAAGTCACAATCACATATCCCGGACCAACAACACCCGGTTCAGGATCAAACCATGCAGTCCAGGTACCACCTGCAGCCGATACAGGGATAATGTCAAGCATTAAAATCGCAGGAAAGTTCAGGTAAATCTGATAAGATTCCGGCTCACTTTGAAGTGTAACCGGATAACCTGGAACTACATCAGGAACTTCATACCAACCTCCACCCTGAAGATTCGGGTCAAATGGCGTAGTAGCCGCTCCTTCATAAGCGCCCATATCAACGACTGAATTCAGTATTCGTTTGTTACCTTCAATATCTATCGGAAGCTGCTCAGTCATGTTATCATCTTTATCCAGATCGGGTATATCCATCGGAAGCAGCGAATTGCTTCCTGTATCAATGCAAGGCGAATTTGACTTGAGAGAATAGTCACCATTAATCCATTGTCCATCTATACTTCGTTGTCCCGGGTCTGTAAATTGAGGATTTTTACTGATATTGCCGGTATCTATCAATCCACCCTGCACATCGCTATACGAAACAAATACTGTATCAGAATGGTTTGTAAGAATCTCATTGCCACCATTATAGAGAATACTA
>CAYSHS010000261.1:0-5133 GCA_964430845.1 uncultured Pirellulales bacterium
AATCCTTTAGCTTGCAAGGCCATTTGCGGTTCTGAGCATATCATCGCCTGCTTTTATCGCACGCGAGTTGATTTCATACGCTCTCTGGGCGGTAATCAGGTTGACCAGCTCTGTCACCATCTGCACATTCGATTTTTCGAGGAATCCCGACTGAATAGTTCCGAATCCGTTCTGTCCTGGTGTACCGGTAATGGGTGAGCCGCTCGCGACGGTTTCCGAAAACAGGTTATCCCCCTCGCTCGAAAGACCCGAAGGATTTGCAAAACGAGCCAGTTGAATATTTCCCACAACAGACTGCGAGCCTGAAGTGTCAGTTACATTAACACCGCCGTCTTTTTGAATTGTTATTGCCATAACATCGGAAAGGCCGCTGATTGAAGGCTCTATCGCGTATCCCTGTGAAGTAACCAATTCACCATTACCATTTATCTGCAGCGCACCATCACGTGTATATCTCAATTCCCCATTTGGCATCACGACCTGCAGAAAGCCTTCTCCCGTTACGGCGATATCGAGATTATTACCGGTGCTCTCAAGCTCACCTGGTGTGAAAACTTTAACATTCGATGCAGCGCGAACGCCGCTGCCTATTTCCAGGCCTGTAGGAGCAATTATTCCCGATGCTACTTCAGTTCCTGATTCTTGCATCTTGACATAGAGCAAATCCTGAAAATTTATCTGGCTGCGTTTGAAACCAGTTGTATTTATGTTTGCAAGATTATTCGAGATTGTGTCCACCATCATCTGCTGGGCTGTCATGCCTGTCGCTGCCGTGGAAAACGCTCTTAACATTTTTACTCCTTATTATAAATAGTTCTGCGTGCCGCGTTCTGAGTTCGACAATTCATATTACACGGAACTCAGCACGCAGTACGAAATTTATCCCATTGCCGCGCTCATAAGACTATTCGCAGCCTGTTTGCTTGCGTTCATAAAATCCATATTCGCTTCATACAGTCTTGAGACCATAATCATATCAACCAGTTCATCTATAATCCGGACGTTCGAAGCTTCCTGAAAACCCTGCTTAACAACGATATTTTCCGCCGCCGATGGCTCGATGCCCTCTTCTGTCACCTTAAAACAGTTATCTCCGACTGGAGCCAATTTATCCTGGTTGTCACCAAAATCTACAAGTTTTAATTTTCCTATTGTCGTACCCCGGGCATTAATAGTGCCGTCTGCTGTAACAAAGAGTTCCGAAAGAGCCACATTGTTCGGTATTGTAATCGGCCCGGATTCTCCGGCTACAGCTCTGCCATTCATATCAACAATCTGGCCGTTTTGATTGGTGCTGAATACCCCGTTGCGTGTATAAAGCGGACCATCGGGAGTTTCTATAACGAAAAATCCCTTGCCCATCAAAGCAAAATCCAGCCCGCGACCTGTCTCGGTTAAACTGCCCTGAGAAAAATCAAACGCTGAATTCAATTCGACATCTCCGGGTGTATATGTTTGACTCGGTGAACCCTGCTCGTCAAGAGCTTTTGCAAATGCGTTGCATCTTCTCTTAAATCCTGCTGTGCTTGTATTCGCCAGATTATGCGTAATGATTTCATACTCCTTCATCAACGCATCAATACTTGAGCTAACCTGGTTTGTAATTTCAGACATTACGTATTCTTACCCGATAACAGTTTCAGAAATATATTCCCATTTTGTTGACTTTTCTTTATTGACAGGCAAAATATCTTTTATACGACCATTATTTATAAAGGCTTCATTGGTCGTTTTGACCATTTCACTGACGTTTGATTCGTTTAGTCCCGTTAATTCAACTGCTATGGAAAAACCTTTTTCGATAGCTTCGGTATGCTTCACGATTCCGATATCCTCGATTATTCTCGAAGGACGTGAATTTTTGTTGGTTTCGTTATCTGGCAACTCAAAATCCTGAAGCTGATCCCGTGTAAGTCTTAATATAACTGCAACTCTATCACCGACTTTAACTTCCATCGGAGCCGTGATACGCAAACCCGGACCTGCAAGCTCCGTTACATCAGCAGGGACAAATTTCGGCGGCCCCCAAAAACTCTCATTAGAACTATTTTCATCACCCTGCTTTTTATTATTCGGTATATCCCTTGCAAATGGAAACGCAGCTATATACGCAGGCTCATTAACTGCAACACGGAGAAAACGTCTGCGATTGACATATCTTATATTGTCACTATGCTGCAAAACCAAAATATTGTCTTTAATTCTTAATACAACAGTATCGAACTCCCAAACGGGGGCACCGAAATAATAACGTGCGCACAAGCTATCGCCAGGCTCACATTCGAGCGGCTGCGTAAGCTGAACGCTTAACTCCATCATATTATTCTCGGTAACGGAAGTTTCAACATCAAAAAACTCACTTGTGTCAAGGCTTGTAATATATAATTTCCTGCCTTCAGGTATTTGCCTGCTGCCTGGTTTTGCCGTTTTTAACGCTAAATCTGTAACAGAAGCTTTTTTGCGAAATCCCAGCTTCTCCCGAAGAAGTGACAATTCTGCACTCAAGTATCTGCTCCTCCCGGCGCCCTGTTTTGCAAGTGTCGCCCTTACCATCTGTGTCGCACCGCGATCAAAAACGTCACCCATAGTGAAAATCGATTCAGCCAACCTGAGTCTTGCCTTGATTGCAATATCCATAAGGATATGTCGTTCGCGAATGTTCAGACCTCTTTTATCGGCAGATTCGATAAACAATCTATTCGAGTTTCTTTTTCTTTTAATGGAATCCAAAAGTGTAACGATGATAAAAATCATAATTAAAACAGCCAGCATTACGCCGCAAATTATAATAAACGAATCATGTCTCCCAAAATCCTCGTTGAACAAACGCAGCGCCTTCAATCGCTGCGAAGACGACAATGAAGAAACTAACGTATCGAAAAAACAGTTAAAAAAATATGCTTTTATCATGTCTGATTTTCAAGGTATTATCTGATAAGATTCGTTAATTCACTTAATATGTCATTAGCAACCTTGATGCTTCTTGCGTTTGCCTGGAATCCGTTCTGAGCCTGAATCATATTAACAAATTCCGTCGCAACATCAGCGTTTGATTTCTCAAGCGAACCGCCGTGAATTGTGCCTGCACCACCGGTCATGGCCTGGGTTGCTATCGCTTCACCGGAGTTGGCTGATGGAATGAAATATCCGCTGCCGATACTTTCAAGACCCATTGAATTCTGGAATAATGCTATCTGCACTGTTGCTATGTTTCTCTTAATACCATTTGAAAATGCCCCGATAACAATACCTTCATTATTCACTGAAACGGTTGAAAGCCTTCCGGCTTCATACCCGTCCTGCTCACTCGCAACCGCAGTTGAATTTCCCGCGAACTGGGTTAGACCGTCAAGTTTTCCGCTTGTGCCAAGATTCAAATTGATGGTCTGCGGTGTAGATGTATCATGTGCGAAAGTTATGACAAATTTTGACGCATCGGAACCAGTCAGACCAGCAAAGGACCCATCTCCCGCATCAAAAGTAATCCCCTCGATTCGACGATTGTCCATAGAAATTTCATTGATGTCACCTGTAACCGAAGTCAGCACCATATCCCATGTATTTGGCGTATCAGTTCTTACAAAGGCACCGGAAATAACATGTTTTCCGCCCTGTGAGTCATAAGCTGTAATATTAACGCTTTTGACTTCCTCGCCTCCGACTGTCGATAGCTCGAAATATGCAGGCATGGTCAATGTACCATCACCTGCGTATGACATAGCCATATCTGTTTTGCTGTATCCGCTCGTATCATCTGTAATGCGAATTTGGCCATTGACTAAGGATGCGGTCGAGCCATTCAAAACGTTCGTATTCAAATGTTCGATAATATCTCCGAGCGTTGTGTTTCCATCGACTGCCAGAGTCAATCCTGTATCGAATGCAGTTCCATCTTTGTCATAGCCGCTGAAGGTTAGTGTGCCTGATGTTAAGGTTCCGCTGTACTGGTCAAGATCACTAATCTTTGTTTCTTCTGTTGCATTGGATCCATTATTACAAGTATATGCTATATTTGAAGTTACGATTTGTGCCCTTGGCGTGGAATATGTTGCATCAGAGCTGAGATTTCCTGAAACAACGATTTCCGTCGTAGCTTTTGCAGGCATGGCGACATCATAAGGTATATGAATATCACTAACACCGGCGGTCTGGAAACCATCTATTTCACCTTCAGAGCCAATTCTCTGGACATGGTAGCCAGTTGACGGGTCAACCAAATTCGAATCTGCATCGACAGCAAATGAGCCTGCTCTCGTATAGACATATTGTTCGCCATCACTTAATACAAAGTAACCTTCACCTTCAAGAGCAAGGTCAAGAGAATTACCGGTATTTATGATATTGCCTTGTGTCATAATAGGTGAAATTCCGGAAACTCCAACGCCGCTTCCCATCTGTTGAGGATTCGTTCCACCAACTCCTGATGTAGGCTGAGATGCTTTTTTAATCGTCTCACTCAACAGTTCTGAAAATGTTATCCTACTGGCCTTGAATGCGGTCGTATTGACATTAGCCAGGTTGTTACCTGCGATATCGAGCATTTTCTGATGTGCCTGTAAGCCGGTAACTCCCGCTGATAGTGCAAAACTCATTTTTATTCTCCTTTATATCATAAAGCCCATACTCACATAGCCGGAATAGCTTTTTTTACTGGTTTTCGACAGAAATTACGCCATCTAAACCAAGCAAATAATCACCGACTTGTAATAGAACTGAACCGTCTGCATTATTAATCACCTTATCTACCTTCTCTGTCTTAATATCTGTTGAATCAACAGAATCATCTGTTAAAAACGAAACATTCTTATCTATTAAGGAGTTCGCATAAGTACGGTCCGCCGTTTTAAGAGCATCTGAAAAGCTCGAATTCAACGTTTCAAGCTGTGAAAGCTGTGAAAACTGGGCCAGTTGCGAAGCCATCTCGTTATTGTCCATCGGCTCCAGCGGATTCTGGTTCTGCAGTTGTGTAACCAGAAGCTTCATATAATCCAACTGGATTTGACTTGCCGTACTTGCTTCTATTGCAGCCATTTTTTTTCTTTCTATTGAATATTTGATACAAATTTTATTATTTTTCTAAAACAACCTTATTCACAATAGCAATTACCGTGCCAGAGAAATAAAGAACATCTC
>CAYSHS010000262.1:0-5131 GCA_964430845.1 uncultured Pirellulales bacterium
CTGTCTCCTTTATCTTTAGCTGTTAAATGCCAATTAATGTTCGGCCTGGCCGTAGTTTTTACTTTGGTTCTCGCATTGATTCTACCTTATATATGGATGCAGCAGCTTGTTAAAAAAGGTTACCTCGATACGGAGCGTGCCAGAACCGAATTATTGTTCTCACAGCACTTTCAAAGCAGCAGCAATGCCGCACTCGTGCCTCTCGACAATACAGGCCGTGCTTTCGATCCGAATAATCCGCAAATTCGATGGATTCGCTTCACGAATGAAAACATTATCGAGCAGGAACAAATTAAAAAACTAAATCAAAATCAATATGAAACATTAGAAAATTTACTAAAAGAAGAAAACAAGAATGACGTAATCAAGTTCGAGAAAATCGACGGTGCTCACTATTGCAGTTACATCCGGCTGCTCAGGGCTACGGATAATTGTATGAGCTGTCACAACGAGCAGGACCCGGCAGGTACGTTTGTCCAGAACCAATTAATAGGAGCCATGATAAGCCGTCACACAGTCGGTGAAATTGTCGATACCAACCTGTTAAACTGGGTCTGGCTCACAACTGCAGGCCTGATTGCAGGAACAGGAGCAATCATCACTTTTTACTGGATTACTCAAAGAGTCATTCTTCGTCCCATCAGGCAGCTTCGCGGCATGGCAAATAATGTATCCGAAGGCAATCTCGATATAAGAAGTCAAATCAAAACCGGAGATGAATATGAAAAACTTGCAAACGCATTCAATCACATGCTTGACGGCCTGCAGGAAACACAGGAAAAACTGCGCAATGCAAATATACAGCTTGACGCCAAAATTTCCGAGCTTTCTCAGCGCAATATCGAACTTTTTAAAGCCAACAAGCTCAAGAGCGAATTCCTGGCAAATATTTCCCACGAGTTCAGGACGCCTCTAAATGCGATTCTTGGTTTCGCTCAGGTTCTTCGCGAAAAACCCTTATCACTATCAAAAGACAAAACTCAAAGATATGCAGACAATATAATAACAGGCGGAAACAGGCTGCTACATATGATTAACGACCTTCTCGAGCTTGCAAAAACAAGAGCGGGAAAAATCGAATTACACATTGAAAGGGCTTCCATACACCACCTTATCAACTCTGCCGTGTCTTCATTCTCGCTGGAAACGAGAAAGAAAAAGTTAAACTCGTAGCCGATGAAAACCTGCCGCCCCTTGTATCGGATGCAGGCAAAGTCCAGCAGATAGTATATAATTTCCTCAGTAACGCAGTAAAGTTTACTCCCGCACGAGGTAGAATTGAAATCCAGGCCTTCCTCAAGGAAGACGATAAAACGCTGCGTATTTCAGTAACCGACACCGGCTGTGGAATTGCACAGCAGGATAAGGAAAAAATATTCGAAAAATTCGTTACCGCAGACGGCTCACTCACAAGAGAAACAACAGGCACAGGACTGGGTTTGGCAATTAGTGCCGAATTAGCGGCATTGCTTGCAGGAAGTATCGGCGTGGATACTACACTCGGAGCAGGCTCGACCTTCTGGCTCGATATTCCCATCACACTCACAAAAGAAGTAACAATGTAGCACGGGCATCTTGCCCGTGCAAGTATGAGATCAATACAAAATAGAGTTTTTTATTCAAGCTCGTATAAAATAATCGCTGAAGCAACTAAAGCCGCTGTTTCTGTCCTTAGTATTCTTTTTCCAAGGCTGAATGATTGAACTCCGCTGCCGTTAAAGAAATCAAGTTCCTTCCCGCTGAATCCTCCCTCAGGCCCGATAAATAAAGCTATTTTCTCAGGAGCTGATTTGCAATCTCGCAGAATTTTTTTCAAAGGCAGGCACTTTTCTGTTGAGCCGACAAGACAAATATCATATTCATCCAATTCAGATAAAGCCTGAGTTATAACAACCGGACTTTTAAGCGATGGAATTAGACCTCGCCCGGACTGCTCGGCTGCTTCGGCAATGATACTCTCAAAACGCGACAGTTTTTCCTTTGTGATTTTCTCCGGTTTTCTGACGATACTTCGCTCTGTAATAACAGGTATAAAACATGTCACTCCAATCCCCGTGCATTTTTGCAATACAAACTCGAGCTTATCACGTGCCAACAGACTTTGATACAGAGTTATTTTCGTATGAGGTTCCGCTTCGCATTTTTTCTTTGCTAAGATTTTTCCGGAAACTTCTCTTTGTGAAATATCTGTTAGCCTTACCTGGTATTCGATGCCGGTATTATCCAGCACAATAATCTCGTTCCCGATTTTCATACGCAGAACGTCACGAATCTGGTGCACACGCGAATCTGTGATAATCACATGCCCTGCCGAAATATTTTTTTCACTTACAAAAAATCTTTGCATATCAATATATTATTAAGATAATAAAATTTTCTCAATCTTCAAATTGCAACTATGATGATCTTTTATTAAAATAAGAACGAAAATGTTTATCTTGTTCAATATAGGAGACAACCGATGCATCCGGAAAAACCTGTTCAGTCCTTATTAATAATTTGTTTAGCTTTTATCAGCCCTGCATTTGCTCAAAAACATCCTTTTTCCGTTCATGACATGCTCGCAATGGACCGGATTTCCGAGCCGCAGGTCTCTCCTGATGAAAAAACTATTGTCTTTACACTTCGCAAAACTGATTTGGAAGCCAATAAAGGCCGCACTGACCTGTGGTTAATCGGAACAGACGGCAAAAACTTATCTCAGCTTACAACTCATCCTGATGCAGATTATAATCCAGTCTGGTCGCCCGACAGCAAGATAATTTTCTTTATTTCCACACGTTCAGGCTCGGCGCAGGTTTGGAAAATTCGAACCGATGGCGGCGAAGCACGGCAGGTAACTGATGAGCCGCTCGATGTCGCAAATCTTATCGTAAGCAAAAATGGTAAGTATTTGGCCTTTACGATGGAGGTTTTCCCCGATAGTAACTCCCCCGCCGCTACGAAGGAAAAGCTCGACAAAATCGACCGGCAAAAGGCCACAGGTAAAATTTATGAAAAAATCTTCGTGCGGCACTGGGACACGTGGAGTGACGGCCGACGCTCTCATCTTTTCGTGATTCCATCTTCCGGAGGCAACGCAGTAGATATTATGCCGGGAATGGACGCTGACACTCCTTCCAAGCCGTTCGGAGGCACTGAGGAAATAACATTTACACCGGATAGTGAATCTGTAATATTCACCGCCCGCGATGCAGGCAGGCAGGAGCCATGGTCAACCAATTTCGACCTTTACCTGTCGCCTGTAGATGTCTCGGGTGCCCCAAGGAACCTTACGGAAGCAAATAAAGCGTGGGATGCAAATCCCGTTTTCTCGCCTGATGGTAAAACTCTCGCATACCTGGCGATGGAAAAGCCGGGCTATGAGTCCGACCGCTTTAGAATCGTCCTGCGTTCATGGCCGGGCGGAGATTCGCGAATCATAACTGAAAGCTGGGACAGAAGTCCATCATCGCTGAGCTTTTCCAAAGACGGCCAAACAATCTACGCAACAGCGACTAATCTGGGACAAGTCTCGCTATTCGCTGTCAATGCAACTTCAGGCCAGGTGCAAACTCTCGTCAAAGATGGCACAATAAGCTCACCTGCGCCTTCAGGCGAAAGAATTATCTATGCAATGAATAATATGTCATCGCCAACTGAACTTTTTTCAGTCGATGAGGATGGCGAAAATGAACAACAAATCACTCATATTAATACCGAAAAAATCTCCGCTGCAAGTATGGGTGAATACGAACAATTCACCTTCCCGGGCTGGAACGAAGAAACAGTTTACTGCTATATAGTCAAACCCGCCGATTTCGACCCGAGCAAGAAATACCCGGTCGCGTTCCTGATTCATGGCGGCCCCCAGGGTTCTTTCGGAAACGTTTTCCATTATCGCTGGAACCCGCAGGCCTACGCCGGAGCGGGCTACGCCGGAGTCATGGTCGATTTTCACGGCTCGACCGGTTACGGCCAGGCATTCTGTGACTCCATCCGCGGCGACTGGGGCGGAAAACCTCTCGTGGATTTACAGAAAGGCCTTGTCCTCGCACTCAAACTTTATCCCTGGATGAATGGCGATAAAGTCGGCGCACTCGGCGCTTCGTTCGGAGGATACATGATTAACTGGATCGAGGGAAACTGGCCTGACAGATTCAAATGCTTAGTCAACCACGACGGCGACCTCGATGAGCGAATGGCATATTTCGATACCGATGAGCTTTGGTTCCCCGAATGGGACCATGAAGGCACGCCGTGGGAAAACCCTGAAGGTTACGAAAAGCAAAGTCCTGTAAATTTCGTAAAGAAATGGAAAACCCCGATGCTCGTAATCCACAGCGGCCAGGACTTCCGAGTCGCAGAAACACAAGGCTTAGGCACATTTAACGCCCTTCAGCGTCTCGGTATCCCGAGCAAACTGTTATATTTCCCCGACGAAAGTCACTGGGTCCAAAAACCAGCCAACTCTATCCTCTGGCACGAAACAGTAATTAACTGGCTCGACCAATGGCTAAAATAAAATGTTCAGAAGCTATTCTGAGAATTTTTCGACACGGATTTTCATCCTTCGCAGTAGCTCTGCTACGGAGAACGGAAACGCAAGATTAACACTGTTTTTTCTTTATTTTATGGACTCTCTTCAAAAATCTCCAGAATCTGGCCTTCTGAAAGTGCACTGTCATAAATACGCACGTCATCAAGATAGCCCTTGAAATATACGCACGTACTTTCACCTGTATTTATAGCGCCTATTTTCAGGTTCTGGCCGCTGGGTGATGGAGTACCTGAATATGTCTGTGAAGCATCGATGTTTCCGTTTATATAAATTGAAGCCTCTGTGCCGTTACGGGCAACTGCAACATGAATCCACTCGCTCGTTTGAATTGATGTTTGGGAATTTATGAATATATTACTCTGGCTGCTATAGAATGTAAGCTTATCAGAATCGTAAGTATATATCGCATATTCAGCTCCTTCGCTTATATTGTCAGTCTTTGCAAGAATATACTGGTGATCAGCCGCAACTTCAGCTTTCATCCAGAAAGCTATCGTAAATTCATCAGGACAAAGCTCGTTATCACTGCCGCAATCTACATAATCATCGCCATCAAACATCAGACAAGCATTAACTTTTCCATCTGCCCAG
>CAYSHS010000263.1:0-5043 GCA_964430845.1 uncultured Pirellulales bacterium
AAAAAAGAAATAGTGTGTATGTAATGAAATAATAAGCAGATACGGTTTTTTATGGATTTGTGCTGAAGTCCTGGCACACAGGTTGCTATTATTGTATAGATTTTGTTTATTTATGTTTAAAAATATGATTGGAAACTTATCAAATATTGGTCAGGTGCTAATGCCGGCAAGCCTTGAAGCTCAGGCTGTTCCAGGCATGAGGGAAATCCCAAAATCAAGGCGGTTTTCGTGTAGTGATGAGGAAAGCATATCGAATAAGAATGCCGGTGACATTGAGACGACCGATAATACTGAAAAAGATGTGCAAAACAGCGATGACAGAAATTTTGTTCGCAAGAGAGAGGATGCCGGTGATAAAAATGTTTCTGAGACTGCACGAAAAACGAGCAATGAAAAAGTAAGAGATTCTCAGGAAATAAAAGAGAATCCTGAAAATGAGAAAGTAAATACTTGTACAGATTTTATAATGAATGACCTTTTTGGTAACACAACGATTCAGGATGGGCAGGCTGAAAATGCAGTTGCTCTTTACGTTTCAGAAAAAGCAAATTCGGAAATAAGTCGTACGATAAAATCGTTTCAAATCGAAGCGCTTAATGAAATTAAACAAAACCGTCTGGATATTGAAACGGCTCTTTCCGTAAAATCAAACCTCCGGGACGGATTAAAGCAGGTACTGATGCAGGCGAATGAGGATAAGGCGGAAATAGTTATACCCGAAAAACAGATACCTAAGGAAAATACAGAACAGCCTGTTGATTGGAAAGATGCACAAATAAAATTGCAGGCTCTTGTTGATAAAACGGGCATAGCCTGTAAAACAGGTAATGAAGATATACAGAATATTTTGTCGGGACAGAAGAAAACACTCACTGAAACACCTCTCGATACCAAAGACGAAAAAGGCGGCAGCGACTTCAACTCCGTAAAAGAAGAGCAGCAAGTATTTCAGGTTAATAAAAGTGACGTACAGAAAATTTCAGATACGGATGAAAAGCAAAATGAGAAAAATACCAGTTTTGATACAGTCATATCGGAAGTGACGAAAGAAGGGAAAGAATTATTTAATGACATGACCGGTAATTCCGGCCAGACCGTAAAAAATATGCCTGATATCGCGGAAGTTGCAATACATGATGTAAAATCGAAAGATAAAAATACGGACTTTCTCGAAAATAATAAGATTGATATCGAGCAGGTTTTTTCCGGTACAAGTGTGAGCACCGCAGGAAAATCAGATAGTATCGCGTCTGCGAAAGCAAGTCCCGATATTCTGCGAGAGAATTTAGACACCGATATATCAGCCCGGATTAGCAGGCAGATTACAGAATCGATACACAGCTCGGTGATGCGGCAGGGAGACGAGAGGCAAATAACAGTTCGACTGAATCCTCCTGAGCTTGGCAGCGTTGTGATAAAATTCAGTGAGCAGGACAGCCAGCTAACCGGAATACTTGAAGTGAGCAAATCTGAAACAAAAATCGAGATAGAGCGCGTTCTGCCTGATATTATCAGGAGTCTTTCCGACAACGGCATACAGTTGAGAAAAGTAGATGTCGTTTCATCCGATTCGAGCCATGCTGATTATGATATGCTTAAAGAGCAATTCCGGGGGGATAATAGCTCAGACCAAAACAGCCCATCAAGCCGGCACGCAGGAGCGGGGGACTTCAATAAAGCAGAGTTCCGGAAATGGTTTTCAAATACGATAGAATATCATCGAAATTATGGTTTTAAAAACCAGTATACAGGCGCCGGCTCCATCAATATGCTGTTATAAATTTTGTATTGCATGAAGACGGAAGATAATCCGATATTAATATAAGTAAAAAATGTATTCGTATATTTCTATTGCTCCGGAACGGATACTGAGCTATCCATGTTTATCTGCGAGCTGTCCATGATACTTTCTAAATCATTTAATTCTTTCTGAGTGTTCAAAGTATCGGGATGCTGAGCACCGAGTTTGAGAATTCTGTTTCTTAATACTTCTTTGAAGAGCTGCTCCGCTTCACTGTATCTGCCCATAGCTTTGTAAAGGAGTGCAAGTCCATTTTTAGTCTCAAGAGTAGCGGGGTGGTCGTCACCCAGGACTTTCTGCCTGCCAATTAGTGCTTCCGTGAGATATTCGTCTGCTTTTTTATAATCTTCATTCGCTTGAGCAGAATTTCCTTCAACATTCTCCGAATTTCCGCGATTATATTCGAGCCACCCGAGGCAATACAGAGAGGTCAGCGTTGTCGGATTATCTTCACCGAGCTGATCGCGGCTTGTTGTTAAGGCATAACTTAAATAGTATTCGGCCTGGTCATAATCTTTCTTGGCGGTATAAACAATACCTAAACCATTCATGGAATAAAGCGTATCCGGATGTCCCTTGCGTAATATACTGTCTCCTATCGTATAGGCTGTGTTAAAAAGCTGCTCGGCTTCGTCGTATTTCCCTTCGACAATATACAACATGCCAAGGCCGTTCATGGAATATAACGTATAATACAGGGTGTCTGGGTCTTCTTCCTGGAGAAGCATGCTGGTATTTTCCTGTACTTTTAGGTATAGCTTTTCCGCATCATCATAGCGACCCTCAAACCTGTAAACATCAGCGAGATTTCCTGTAAGCAATAATGTAAATGTTGCATCCTCACCAAAAACGGAGCGGCTGATTGGAAGAGCTTTTAAATATATATTCTCTGCATCTTTGTATCGACCCCAAGATAGATATAATACTGCAAGCTCGTTCATGGCAGATAGAGTGTTCGGGTCATTAAGCCCGAAAACTTCTGTTCGACCTTTAACTGTTTTATCGAGAAATGTTTGGGCGTATTGATAGCGACCCATTCTCATATATACACTTCCCAGAAGCTCCAATGTATTAAGAGTATCGGCATTTTTGTCTCCAAGCTCTTCAGATTGAAGCATACTTGCACGTAACAGGTGTTTCTCTGCTCTTTCAAGGTCATCGTAGGTTCCGAGATTACGGTATGTTTTTCCCAACGTATATCGAATTAATGCCTCGATAAGTGGCTCATTTTTGAATTTCCCTTCAAGCTTCCTCGAAGCGGAATCGAGAAACGAACGAACTGTTACTTCCTGACCCTGACTGACATAAGGGTCCATTGATTCGAGCAAATCCTTTCGCAAAAAATCGCTTATTGATTGTGCGGCTTTCGCCTCCTGCTCGGCCTCCTGACGTGCTGTTTCCGCTTCCTTTCTCGCTCGTGCGGCTCTGATTGCGAAATTCGTCGAAACGATAGTAGCAGCAATCAAAACAATCAAGACTGCAGAGACTCCTGTTAAAAGTGTTCTATTTCGGCGGGCAAATTTTTTCAGGCGATACGCCGCAGATTCCGGGCCTGCTATCAGCGGCCTTCTATTGAGATAATTCCGAATATCATCGGCAAATTCTGAAGCAGACCTGTAACGACGCGTTCTGTCCTTGCGCATTGCCTTGAGCGGTATCCATTCAAGCTCTCTGTTAAGACGCTTTTTAAGATTCGTTAAATCAATATTGCGATTTTCCGCTATTTTTAATGCTTCATCACCCATACCTGTAAGGCGAGTGCTTGGTCGTTTCGGATCCTGCTCACGTATAATCCGTTTGATATTCTCGATAGAGCCTTCCCTGAGCGTATCCGGGTCAAAAGGCAGCGTACCGGTTAATAGCTCGTAAAGTACTACTCCTAATGAGTAAACATCCGAACGCGTATCGATATCCTGTTGACCCATCTCTGCCTGCTCAGGACTCATATATTCCGGCGTGCCTACGAACTGGCCCTGTTCCGTGTAAAGTGTTCGCTCGCTTAGCGGCTGCGTTATTGCTTTCGATACTCCGAAATCGATGATCCGGGGAGCAGCTTTTTCGCCATCTACGGAAACAAGAATATTGGAGGGTTTTATATCGCGGTGAATAATCCCTTTTTGATGTGCATACTGGACTGCGTCGCATACCTGGAGAAATAATTCGAGCCTGTCTTCGATACTGAGTTTCAGGCGGTCGCAATGCTCCGTGATGGGAATACCCTTGACATTTTCCATTACGAAATAGGGTAAACCTGCTTCTGTAGCTCCTGCATCGTAAACAGCCGCAATGTTGGGGTGATTTAGCAGAGCTAATGTCTGGCGTTCGGCCTCGAAGCGGGCGATAACCTGTTTCGTATCCATTCCGGGCTTGATTACTTTCAGAGCGACAAGGCGTTTTACAGGCTTGTCCTGCTCTGCTAAATAAACAACAGAAAATCCGCCTTCTCCAAGAACACTGAGGAGCTTATAAGGTCCAATTTGCCCGACAGGCTTGGCGGCCGAGCCTTGAAAAGAGCGAGTTGGGCTGCCGCTGTCTGCCTTATTTTTATGACTTTTTGGGTTTTTCAATTCATCTTTATTCATGTTTATTTGTTATAAAAACCTGTGAAAACATACATTTATACGCAGTTTATACATATAAAGACGCTTAGAAAACGCTAAAAATTGGCAAAACTAAAAAAAAATTGACTACTTTGTGATTCAGTAATAATATATTCATTGATAGAAATATCGTCAAAATGACTTAAATTTATGTAAAATATACTTATTACAGGTATTATATAAGGAGTGGCAATGGCTTCCATTATTATAACTTCAGGCGAGCAAAAAGGTGAATATCTGCCTCTGGGTAAGCGTATTAGCATTATAGGCAGGGCTGAGGCTCTCCCGATGCAGATACTCGATGACATGATTTCCCGAAAACATTTAAGAATAAGATACGATGAAAATACGAACCAGCATTACGCCGAAGATATGCAAAGCAAGCACGGCGTCTTAATAAATAATCATAAAATTACCGGATTGACACTTTTGAAAGAAGGGGACCAGATAGTTATCGGACAAACGACCCTGATGTACACGGAAAAGGATTTCGACAATAGTGAAAGCGCACTCGAACATTATAAAAAAGCAGGCGAGCGCCAGCGTCCAACTGTGATTGAATAACAACTCGCCAAAATATAGATAGTATCACTTGGAAACTTTTTGTAAATTCTCAGGTGCCGCTGTCGGAAGCTGTATTGA
>CAYSHS010000264.1:0-5037 GCA_964430845.1 uncultured Pirellulales bacterium
CACGGTGTTTTTTGCACCCAAAATCGAAGAGCAGCTGAGGATGGTGGGAGAAATCTATAGAGATGCAGGTCATACAAAGGCGGACTTAAACCGGCTCAGCGGACGTGATCTTGGGATAGCGGTCGCCGAGGCTATGATACATTTTGAACAGTCTATCGGATTTCCTTCAACCCTTGGCGAGGTAGAGGGGTTTACCAATGCACATATAGTCAGAGCGCTACAGGCGGCAAAACTCCCTCAACTGAAGATGAAGCTCGAGAATATGCCGGTATCTCTCACTGCGCAGATGGTGGATGAGTATATGGGGCCAATACTTCAGGCGGCTGAGAGTGGGGACCTTACAGTGATAAAAAATGTCTGAAGACGGATATCTTGAAACATGACATCACAGGTGAATGGGCGTGTATATCAAATACTAAATAAACTGAACGCTTATGATTATTAGACTTGCATACGGAAGAAGTGGACTGGATGTAGACATCGACGATGAGCTGGATGTTACGGTAATCGAGCCCCTGTATACGAAAAGGCTCCTGAATCCTGAAAAAAAGCTCCTTCAAGCCCTGAGAGAGCCTATCGGGTCATCATCCCTCAAAGAAATTGTCAGACCTTCAGACAGAATAGGGATAGTGTTCAACGATATCACCCGCCCTACACCGTATCTAACAATCATGCCGGTGATCCTGAAGGAGCTCAGTGCTCTGCCGAAAGAGAATATCACGCTCTTCAATGCTCTCGGTACCCATCGGGAGAACAGCGGTAAAGAGCTGCGAACAATCCTTGGAAAAGGGATTGCAACACAATATCGGATTGTCCAGAACAATGCCTTCGATAAATCGACTCAGGTTTTCATAGGAAGATCATCGCTGGGCCACGAGATATGGATTAACCGTGAATTTTTTGAATGCGATTTAAAAATTCTTACAGGATTTATAGAGCCGCATTTTTTTGCAGGGTTTTCAGGAGGCGGGAAGGCGGTTATGCCTGGTATGGGCGGAATCAGCACGATCATGGCGAATCACGGTGTGGATATGATCGATCACTCTGGGGCAACTTGGGGAGTGACATGCGGCAATCCAATTTGGGAAGAGATTAGAGAGATCGGTCTGAAAGTGGGAAAGACATTTCTTGTGAATGTTTCGCTTAACAGGGATAAGAAGATTACAGGTATTTTTACCGGGGATCTATTCGCTGCACATGACAAAGGCTGTGAATTCGTAAAGAATACAGCAATGGTTTCTGTGGAAAAGCCGTTCGATATCATTATCACTTCAAACTCAGGATATCCACTAGATCTGAATCTATATCAGTCAGTCAAAGGTATGAGCGCTGCCGCCAAGATTGTAAGGGAGGGGGGAGCAATAATAGTTGCGGCGGAATGCTGGGACGGTATCCCAGAACACGGCGAATACGGTAAGATGTTAATGGAAGCAGAGAATGCTAAAGAGCTTTTAGAGAAGATACACGACCCCCTTTTTTGCTGCCAAGACCAGTGGCAGGTGCAGATACAGGCGCAGATTATAAGTAAAGCAAAGGTCTATGTCTACAGCGAAAATCTCAGCGAGGAGCAGATTGAGTCTGCGATGCTCAGACCTTCAATGGGGATCGAACAGACCATTGACAAGCTTCTTGCAGAATATGGAAATAAAGCAAGCGTCTGCGTACTTACTGAGGGTCCGCAAACGATACCGTATGTTAAATAGAGCAGCCCCGGAGATGCTTACGGTTCTGTTATAATAATTGTTCGTCTCGGAGGGTTCAAAGTAATGCACTTTGATCCAGAAAGACTGGTAAGTAATCTTATAAAAAAGTGATTGAGTTTCGTATTGAGGTATTGAAAATGGTTTATGAGGCCCAAACTGGCCATCTCGGTGGAGCCTTTTCACAGGAGACTTGTCAGCATGCTGCAGGGGCACCCGGAGCATGGGAAGGTGCCTGGAGTATATGTGCGGGTCCTTTGGGACACGATATTACAATTGGCGTCGGGATGGCGCTTTTCCAGAGAATACATTCTAAAAAGCCGTCGGCTATTCCTCTTTTTCCGCCAGCGCCTCAAACGGCCGGGTATACGAAATACTGGGAGACGGTGAGATCAATACAGGGGCGGTATGGGAGGGTGTTATGGTGTCTTCCAAGTATCGATTTGGGAAGACTGTTGTTGATATCGTGAATGCATCGATCAAGGCAGTGGAGGCGAAGGACAGGGCCAAAAGGTGAAGAGTAACGCTATAGGAAAAATCACGGCGACGACAGAAAAATAAATTTCAAAAAGGTATTGATAGTGAAACTTTCGATCTGTATACAGACACCTGAAATCAAGACAGATATTCCGGTAGGACTGCTTTCCGGCTCATTTGAACAAAAATTAGAAAAAGCAGCTGCTCTAAAGTATGATGCCGTCGAGTTGATTGTGTGTCGGCCGGGCGAATTGAATGCCGGTATGATTCGTAAACAGCTTCGTGATGTGAATCTCACTGTATCCGCTATAGGCAGTGGTCCTGTATTTATGGTTGACGGTCTTACACTGCTTGCTTCGGATCTCGAAATCTGTGATCGTGCACAGGAGCGACTCTTTGAATTGATGGAGTTTGCCACTGAAGTAGAGGCCCAGGCAATAACAATAGGAAGTTTTAGGGGGAGAAGTGAGTGGTACCTCGCCGGAAACCCTCGCGAGAGGCTAAAGAATAGCCTTTCGAAAGCGGCTGTCAGGGCAAATGATCTGGGAATTCGTATTGTGTTAGAGCCTCTTAACCGGTATGAATCTGATATTATAAACACTACAGCCGATGCTCTGCACTTTATTGAAGAAACCGGGGATTCCAATATTGGTGTCCTGCTTGATACATATCATATCAATGTTGAAGAGCCATCGATCTATTCATGTTTTGTCGAGGCCCACATGAAAGAACGTATGTGGCATATACACATCGGTGACAGCAACAGATTACCCCCGGGACATGGACATATAGATTTTCCAGGAATAGCATATATCCTGGAGAAGATAGGCTACAGAGGATTTCTTTCAGCGGAGCTTCTACCTGTACCTGATCCTGATACCGCAGCGGAAGAGACTGCGCAGTATTTACAGCACCTTATCACTGTGATTAAAAAACCCGGGTTAGAATAAGGTATAGGGAGGAACAAATCATGAGCACTCTGGCGTTGATTCATACGGTTTCGGCACTCCTCGGCGAGTTTCAAAGGATGTGTTCGAAAGTGATACCGGATACTGCGTTAATGCATGTACTCGATGAACCGCTCCTCAGAATAGTTCAAAAACGAGGTCGGCTTGATACACAGGATGTTTCTCGTATGCGATCTCATGTAACAACGGCAGAAAAAGCGGGAGCGGATGTGATCCTGGTCACATGTTCGACGCTGTCGCCGCTGGTCGAAGAGGTCCGATTTTCTGTAGGAATTCCTATAGTTAAAATTGACGAGGCAATGATCCAGGCTGCTGTAGAACAGGGGAATACTATCGGAGTTGTTGCCACGGCTGAATCAACATTGAAGTCGACGTGCGATACTCTTTTTCATTATGCAGCAAAATACGGTAAAACGATACGGATAGAAAAAAAATATGTGGAAGATGCGCTAGAAGCGTTGATGAATGGAAACGGAGACCTTCATGATGAGTTTGTAAAGAAAGCGATAACGGACCTGTCGCAAAGGGTTGAGATCATCATCCTTGCACAGGCATCGATGGCACGAGTGCTGGATACAATGGAGGGAGTAAATTACAATGTTCCTGTTCTTTCGAGCCCTTACATTGCGCTTCAATCCATACGTCAATATTTGTAACAGAGTGTTGCATCTGATTTTTGTGTATAAAGTGCGTTGCACTTTACATTAATAATTTTTTAAGGGGGCTTTAAAATGAAAAGATTTTTTTGTGCACTTTGTTTCATGATACTGGCACCAGCTTTGATGCTGTGGGCCAGTGGTGCTGAGAAGGAAGGCGGTGCGGCTTCAGGGGGTGGGAAACAGGCGAAGAATAAGTACCACTTCATCCTCGTCAACAATATGGCTTCTCTACCGTTTTTCTCTCCTGATTATGAGGCGGCTCAGCTTGCCTGTGACGAGATCACAGCCGCGACTGGTGATGAGGTTACGTACGAAGTAGTCGGCCCATCTGAGTATGATTTTCTGAAACAGGTTGAGGCAATGGAGAATGCCCTTGCGAAGAAGCCCGATGGTTTTCTGGTCGTATGCTGGAACGAGACGTACATGGAGGCAACGATTAACAAGGCGATGGCGCAGGGAATTCCGGTTGTGACGATTGATGCGGATTCGCCCGGATCGAATCGGTTGTGCTACATCGGGACTGACTGGTATACCCTTGGGCAGGAGCTTGCCAAGGCACTGGCGAAAGAGATAGGAGGCAAAGGAAAGGTTGCGATGCTCGGTATCGTCGGTGCGGAGAATATGGAAAAGGCATTTCAGGGATTTCGAGATATAATGGCCAATTATTCGGATATAAAAATTGTTTCGCTTGAGCATGAAAACAATTCTGTTGAAGAATCGGCGAGAATAACAAGTGCTCTTATTCAGAAGTATCCGGATATAGCCGGGTTTGCAGGTTTCGATGCAGCTGCGGGGCCTGGAATAGCAACCGCAGTAAAAGAAGCAGGCAAGGCGGGTGTAATAAAGGTGGTGAGCAACAACATCGACATACCTCAATTACAGGCAATGAAGGACGGGAGCATTCAGTTCCTGCTCGGCCAGAAACGTAAGTTCTTTGGCTACTGGGGAGTGATGACACTGTACATCCACATAAAATCATCACTTGCCTTTACGGAGGACGACAAGGATGCAGGAATTATCAATTTACCGCCCCGTATTGTAACGGGATTTCTCCGTGCAACCAAAGATAATGTCGATCTTTACTGGAATGCTTACGATAAGTATTCGAAAAAGTAACAAGCATTGGGCACTTACATTAAATACACAAGCAATTAAGCAGCGCTTAATTGCTTGTGTAAAAAATATCATGCGTTTGTTGATCTTGATGAGGTTACGCGTAAAGCGAAAAATAGC
>CAYSHS010000265.1:0-1625 GCA_964430845.1 uncultured Pirellulales bacterium
CTGAAGGAATATAAGTCCGGTCTATTCTTGAAACTGGAGGTTGTTGAAAACATATGTAAGATCGTTGGGTTTTTCCCTACGAGGGTGGTTTATTATTGAAGGCAGGAGGTTTATTTTGAACAAGCCAATATTCTCAACAGAAATCATTTGGGGAAGGTCTCTAACATTTATTACAGGGTCATTTATTTCGCTGATAATAATTTTTTCTGCATCAGCGGCACTTTGTGCAGATAAAAGTTTTGACCGTAAGGAGATCATTCATCAAACAATTCAAAGTTACATCCAGGTAAGTGATGAGCAGTACAAAAACGGGTTATACGAAGATTCGCAGGCAAATCTTCTTATGGCACAGAGATACCAGGAATACCTTACCGATAAGGAGCGCGAGCTATTAGAAGCCAAGATTGAAAAGACGCAAAAAGCTATTATCGGGCAGAAAAAAGTACTGGATATTTTCTGGTCGGCAAAAGAGCTGTACAATAAAAACAAGCTGCCTGAAGCTAAAGGGCAGCTCGAAGCCATTCGAAAAAACGAATTTCTGACCCAGGCTGAGAAAAGAGAAATCGCCCAGCTTGTTAAAGAAATTGATGTTCGTCTGGCCGCAAACGAAACGCCTGTGAAAACAGAGGGGCCAAAGGTAAAATCCGCGCCTGCGGTAAAGACTGTACAAGCCTCAGAATCACTACAAACTTCCCAGCCTAAAGCCAATGACAATGATATTGTTTCTATTTATTATCAAAGCAGGGAGTATGACAATTCCGGCCAATATGCAAAAGCAAGAGAAGGCTACGTAAAGATTCTCAATAGTGATGTACCACAGGCTGTGGCAGAATCGCTGCAAAAGGATATAGCAAGAATCGACGATATTTTAGCCCGGAATGCAGGCTCAAATTCCCAACAGAATCAATCAGTTTTATCATCTGCCGGCTATGAAACTACTGCCAATGATATGGAGTATACGGATATAACAAGTAATGATACCGCCCCGCCTGCCGGCCAGCAGAGTTATCTCGAAAAAGTTGCACAGCACAATAACCAGGTAAGAGAATATGTAAAAACACTTGTTACAGATACTGCCTTAAAGGTTCAGGATAACATCAGCCAGGAAAAGTTTGACCTGGCAAGACTGGCTGTCGGAGATGCACAATTAATGATAAGCCAGTACCCGATGGAGCTTGGAGACGACCTTTACAATCAATACCAAACACAATTAAAGCTTCTTTCCGAGCAAATAGACAATCGGGAGAAATCACAGAGCCGGCAGGACCAGGAAACCAAAAATGCAGCGGCTCTGAAGGAACAGGCCCAATTCAGACAAAAAATGGATGCCGAAAAGAAGCAAAGAATCGCTGAGCTGTATGCAGGCGCACAGGAAAATGAAAGAATGGAGAATTATGATGCGGCACTCGGCCAGCTAGACCAGCTCCTCAAACTGGAACCGCTAAATAACAAGGCATTACTCCTCAAAGATGAAATAGACGATAGAAAATATCTTAAGGAACAGGTTGTTCTTCAAAAGCTGATGGATAAAGAGACAGCAGACATTCTAATAAAAGGCGAAGAAACCAAGGTGCCATATTCAGATTTGGTTACTTATCCCACAAACTGGCGGGAATTATCAAGCA
>CAYSHS010000265.1:1635-5025 GCA_964430845.1 uncultured Pirellulales bacterium
GCCCGAAAAACCATTCGGAATGGATGCAAGAGAAGAAGCTATTTATCGCCAGCTTGATTCAATTGTCAACCTTACAACTTTAACACCTGAAATGACTTTTACACAGGTTTTAGACGAAATCGAAAACTCGGTAGAGCCGCCTCTCCAGATACAGGCCAACTGGCGGGACCTGGCGGACAATGCAGACATTCTTCCCACAACCCCAGCGGAGTTAGACCCTCTAACCGGTGTTAAACTTCGTACTGCAATTGAAATTTTATTGTCAAATCTCTCAACTACAGATATACCTCTCGGATATGTAGTACGTGAGGGCGTCATATCGATAGGAACAAAAGATAACCTTCCTTCCAATATGGTTCAGCGCACATACGATATCGCCGACCTGGTCGGTATGCCTGCCGGCATGGGCGGAGGCGGTATGATGGGCGGTATGATGGGTGGAATGATGGGTGGAATGATGGGCGGTATGTACGGTGGCAGTATGTACGGCGGCGGTATGTACGGCGGAAGCAGCATGTACGGCGGCGGTATGTACGGCGGAAGCAGCATGTACGGCGGAAGCAGCATGTACGGCGGTGGATATAATACAGGCGGATACAATACCGGAATTGGTGGAGTCGGAGGCGGCTATGGCGGATATAATACCGGAGGATATGGCAACAATATGTACGGCGGCGGTATGTACGGCGGAAGCAGCATGTACGGCGGTGGTATGTACGGCGGAAGCAGCATGTACGGCGGCGGTATGTACGGCGGAAGCAGCATGTACGGCGGCGGTATGTATGGCGGCAGCATGTATGGCGGCGGTATGTACGGCGGCAGCATGTACGGCGGTACGGGAGGCGGCAACACCAGTGGTGAGCTTGTTAATCTTATCGAGGAGCTTATAGAACCTGATACCTGGTATGATATAAGCGATACAGGAGAAGGAACTATTTATCCATATCCATCTGCATCACCGAAAAAACTTACTGTTACAAACACTCCGGAAGTGCATACCAAAATCGAGAAACTTCTTGAGTCACTTCGTCAATCACTCGGACACCAGGTTTCAATAGAAGCAAGATACCTTGTAGTAACCGAGAACTGGCTTAACGATGTAGGTCTCGATTTGGATTTCACTCTGAATGCCGGGGGTAAGTGGGGACTGATGGAATTCCAGCAGGGCAGTTTTACAACTGCAACACCGGATGCCTCGACCAAGGTCGAGGGCAGCCTGGGTGGTGTTACTGCATCTTTAGGCGCAGCAGGAGGATATGGCTCGATCCTCGATGACCTGCAGGTTTCCTTCCTGATTCGAGCGACTCAGGCTCGCAGTGATGCAAAATCCCTGAACGCTCCGAGAGTAACAGTTTTAGATGGAGAAACGGCACAATTCTCGAATTCACAGCAGGTTTCCTATACAGTTCCGCCCGAACGCTCGACAACTGTTACCCCGACAGGTATTGGTTCGGCATCCACTACTACTACTGTTACACCTTCATACGGTACAATAACTCTAAGCACCCCTCTATATGTCACTCCGACTATTATGCATGACAAGAAATATGTTTTACTTAACATGCAATTTAATCTTACGGATTTATTAAGGATTCGATCCCATGTTGTTGATTATCTTACCGATAACGGAGTTGAAACATACAGACAGGATGTTCCCGAAACAGGCACAACAACAGTTATGACACGTGTAAGTGTGCCGGACGGCGGAACTCTTTTACTGGGCGGCCAAACAATAAGCCAGGAAGTTGATAAAGAGGCCGGAGTGCCTGTATTAAGCAAGATTCCTATTATTAACAGGCTGTTCATGAACCGCAGTAGAATTAAAGACCAGCAGATAGTATTGATTCTTGTTAAACCCACTATAATGCTGCAGGAGGAAAACGAAGCAGAAGTTTTAGGAGAAATGGAAAGTCTTTATTAGTCTCGAAATTCCTGGTTTTTTGCGATATTCACAATACAGCAGGACTTTATGTATAATATTAACACTGTGTTATTACATTGTTTTTTAAGGTTTCAAAAATAACTTATGCACTTTTTTAGAAGCAGAAAAATGAAACGTAAAATTCTATTCAATATAATGATTTTGTTGTTCACGGCTGCACTTGCGGCGGCATCCGATTTACCGGGTTTCGGATTACTCAATTTATCACACGAGCAATCCGCAGGCTTCAGGCAGGGAGAGCTGATAGTATGCTTTAACGATCCCTCACCTGGAGAAAAAACTGCAAGCGGACCAGAGATACTCGGACCAAGGACGCGAAGGTCTGTCAGGAACATTGTCTCGGATTACATCGTTTCCGGCGCAGTTGTGGACAGGGAATACGACAATGTTAAAAAAGGTCTGGCAGTAGTCAGGCTGCCCGCAAATACATCAGTTGTCGATGCATTCATCCGGTTCAACCTCTCGGCAAATGTAAGATACTCCGAGCCGAACTATAAGTACCATCTGCTTTGGTCACCAGTCGATACTATTCCTGCTTTGATAAAGGCGTATAATGCAGCTAATACAAGCCAGACAATACCCTCCGATACAAATGATACACGGGCAGGCCAGGCCAATATCATCGTAGCGGTTGCTGATACAGGCATTGATTACAACCATCCAGAATTGTCAGGGAATATGTGGATAAACAAAGCCGAGCTGGATGGAGCGCCGAATGTCGATGATGATCATAACGGGTATATCGACGATATTTACGGTTACGACTTCGCAGGCGCAGCCGCTGCAAACCTAACCGACAGTGACAGCGACCCGGTCGATTCGTATTATCACGGCACTCACATTGCTGGAATTATAAATAATAATAGTAATAATTGCGAAATTTCCAATGAAAACTCGAAGATCAGCCTGATGGCATTGAAAATTTTCGCAGATGATTATTCCATCGAGCCGGAAGTATTTGTAAGTGACGCAATTGAAGCCATCGGCTATGCAGCCCAAAATGGTGCAAAGATTATTAACGCCTCATGGGGAGGCGGCACATACTCCCAGGCGCTTTATGATTCGATCAAGGATGCCGGGGATGCAGGTCTGCTTTTAGTAGCCGCCGCAGGGAATGGCTATGGAAACAATAACGACATATACCCGATATACCCTGCAAGTTTCGACCTGGATAATATAATTTCCGTGATGTCAACGAACGAAAATAACCAGGTTTCAGTTTTTTCCAATTACGGCCCGACCTCGGTAGATATAGCATCGCCGGGTGAGAATATTTTAAGCACTACACCCACATACCAGACTACTGCGATGCTATCGGGAGGTATTTCATCCGATCATGCTTCATTGAGCGGAACCTCGATGTCCGCCGCTTATGCCTCAGCACAGTGTGCTGTTGTTATGTCGCAGAATCCGAATATTTCCGCGCAATCAGTAAAAAGTCTTCTTCT
>CAYSHS010000266.1:0-4996 GCA_964430845.1 uncultured Pirellulales bacterium
ATAAAAAGAGAAATTTATGACCACATGGCATACTTTATCGGGGCAATTGTTTTTTCGCTGCTGATTGTTCTTATAACAGCTTATGTTGCATATACTGTGAAAGAAACGCAGGAAATCTTTGCCATTTCTGTTGTTGCCTCTGCTCCGGTAATTATAATTTTTGTATTAGGCTCAACTGCCATGGGTGTCTCACAAATGTATATTGACAGGAACAGAAAAGTATCTGCTTTTTTATCTACTCTTGCAGCTACTCGTGAGCAGATACTATTAGCCAGGATTAGCGCAGGGATTCTGGCTATTTTTTTATTTTTTCTTCCTATGTTAGTCACATCTGCAGTTATTTACCGTCTTTTTTTGCCTCCGATTACGTTCTTTCAAAGCATATTTTTCGATGTATATACAGTGACATTATTAACTTCATTGTCGTGCTATTGCATCGGCCTGCAGACAGGCTGGACATCAGGCAGACTGATTCCCACGTTAGGAGGCCTGCTTTTGGCCTGCATTTTTGCAACTATTATTTTCGTTAAGGGTTTTAGTGGAGAAATTTCGGTTTTATTGATTTTATTCATAGCCGCATCTTTGGTACGCATAAGGCATCAGTTTATTTCAACCTCACTTTAGGAATATACTTATGAGAGCTTCGGCCAATAGTTTGATAAAAAATATTAGTACCGGCTTTGTAGTACTTTTTTTCCTGTCACTACTGTTGTTCTGGCTGCGATGGTTTTGTAATGTTTATTTAGTTGAGAATCTTTTGCCTGAATCCGCTAAAAGCGTTTCTCTACAACCTTCCAAATTAATACCTGAAGAAATTGAGAATGAACCTAATGTCGCAAACCATTCTTCAATTACTGCAAGTTTTCATAATCCTATGATAAACTCTCTTGGCTTTTTCGATTATATGTCGAGTTTAACTCCTATTGGAGACAATTCGAATATTTATTGGTTTGATTTTGATTCATCTGAAAATAAAGGAGAAGCTTTATATTTCGATGAAAAAATCGGTCAAATAGTATATCAGCATTATTCAAAAGAAATCTCGAATGATTATATTGAAAGGGATAAGACAGAAATACTTTATGCCGGCCCGGAAGGTATTTCTGAGACTTATGATAAGAAACTCGGAAGATTTTTATCGCCTGTAAGAAATGCACTAAGTCATTATAGTTATATAGTCACAATATATGATAATAATACAAGGCGTTTTTATACTATTGATTTTGATGAAAAGTCTATAATTAAAGGACCGCAATTGTCCGAAGACGATATTCATAAACCTGTTCAGATTGGTTTGCTGCAAAAAAATCCTGAAATGTTATACTTAAACTGGCAAAGTGTTTTAGTTGATAAAAATACGGAAGATAAAAAACATTTAAATACTCAGCTTGTATCTGTCAATGTGAATGAAGCCGAACTTCCTTGGTTTCCTTATTTGCTTGTGCTTGATGAGACAGGAAGAATAGATTTTCTTGACAAGAAGAAACTCGACTTTGTCGATTTTTCAGGTGATGAGTTGTCGTCTGAATTCAAATTGCCAACGGATCGCCGAGAATTCCTGGCCTATAAAGTTTTGCCTCTTGCTGTAGGACCAGAGGGGAAATTTAACGGGATGTACATAGCATGTATTAACCGGGATGGGACTGCGATAACACTTGATGTTTATGATGCCGAAGGAAAGATGGTTACAATAAAAACAAGCGAAATTAGATATTATGATAGTCGAGGCCGGGAAATTATTATACCTTCCAACCAGGCGATTCATTTTAACATTCCATGGGGACCTGCTGTAACTATAACAAGATATTTGCTGGAAAGTCTTCAATCGCCAATTTTATCTTTTGTTTCGTATTTGAGTGCAAATAGCTTCGATGCTGGCTCAGGTCACATGGCTCTATTTATTCTGCCTGATTCATTTATAGCAATGCCGGGAAGGTTTATTAAAAATGCTTTCAATGAGAGTTTTTTATCATTTCTTTTACTCATGCTTCCATCTGTCATTTTATCATTTATTCTTGCAGGGAAAGTGGGTAAGGACGCAACTATTTCAGGTTTTTCACATAATGAAAGAATGGTTTGGATAACAGGAACACTTGCTTTTGGTCTTGCAGCATACATTACTTACAGGCTTGTAAAGCCAAAAACCACTCTTGTAACCTGTCAAAACTGCGGCAAGCCCAGAAGGCCTGATATGGATAAGTGCCATCGCTGCAAAAGTTCGTGGCATGTTCCGGAGCTTACACCGCCATCATGGAGAGTAGTTGATTCGTGATGTGTATTGTGTTTTTTGGCCTGACACCTCATACATTTTGCTTCACAACCAATAAAATCTTCGAATATATACTTGATTGCAAAAGCAAAAAGTAATAGAATTTGCTTTTGCAGTTTAGTAGTATAAGGAACAAAATGATGCGTCAGTTCAAGTCAATAGCAGTTATTCTTGTAACAATCCTCATTTTGTCTTCATGTGCTTTTTCGGACAGCGGCTCACAAAGCCCGGTTGCACGTAAGCCGTTGGCAACTGTTACTATAGAAGCGGGGGAGCATACCCGGATTGATACACCTGTTTGGGTTAGTACTAATGATATAAAATTCGATTTTACAAAAGAGCCTTTTGTTATTGTTGAAGTTAATGGTTCTGAGGAAGAAGAAATTCCGGCACAATATGAAGCAGGTGCTCCTTCGAAATTATGGTTTATATTATCCGGCATGACTGAAGCTGGAACCAAAAGGACGTTCAGGCTTTACGCCAGACATCCGCGAGCCGGCTTGACAGGTATAACCACTCAAAAAGATGATAAGGCCTTAGTTTTGAAAAAGGGCAGAAATAATATATTAAGTTACCAATATGCAATAATGCCTGCTCCAGCCGGAAGAAACAGTCGATACGATAGAAGTGGATTCATATATCCTCTCTGGTCACCGGCGGGAAATATAGTAACTGATATTCATCCGCTTGATCATCCACATCATATGGGAATTTGGATGCCCTGGACGCATACGAACTACGAGGGTAAATTGATTGATTTCTGGAATGTTCAGGACGGGACTGGAACAGTTCGATATTTAAAATTTGATTCATCGACACAAGGCTCTGTTTTCGGTGGATTTAAAGCGGAGCAGGAGCACGTCGGACTTAAAACGTCGGAAGGAGAAAAGGTAATTCTCGATGAAATATGGGATATTCGTGCGTATAATGTTGGAGGGCCGACAGAAGGATACTGGATAGTCGATTTCAAGTCAACACAACGAAACATTACAGATAAGCCGCTGATTCAGGAAAAATATCACTACGGCGGATTTGCCTATCGCGGTGCCAGAGAATGGAAGGGAGAGAATAAAGCATATTTAACCAGCGAAGGCAAAACTCAGGTCAATGCAAATGAGACACGTTCACGATGGTGTGATATGTCCGGTGCTATTAATGGCCGATGGGAAGGTGTTACAATATTTAGTAATCCGAATAATTTTCAGCATCCAGAGCCTATGCGTATTATACCGGATGCAGATTATGTTTATTTTGTTTATTGTCCCTCGGTAGAAACTGAATGGGTAATGGAACCGGGCGAAGACTACGTTTTTCAGTATAGATTATTTGTGCATGAAGGGAAACCAAATCTCGAAAATATTGAGCGGGTTTGGAACGATTATGCCAATCCCCCCGGGGTCAGGATAGATTCCGGTGAATCCGGCAATAGAGTTGTGCTTTTCGATGGCAGTGATTTTTCTCAATGGGTGGCTGAAAGAAACGGACCTATCCAATGGGAGATTGACGACGGCACAATGAGAATTGTGCCTCGAACCGGCGGTATAATGACTAAAGACAATTATCGGGATTTCAAAATGCACCTGGAATTCAAGCTGCCTGATATGGATTCCAGTGTCAGGGGTCAGGCTCGTTCCAATAGCGGCGTTTATATTCAACGCAGGTATGAGGTTCAGATACTCGATTCGTACGGCCTGCAGTCCAGGAATAATGATTGCGGTGCGATATATCAATTTAAGGCGCCGGATAAGAACGCCTGCGCCAAACCGGAAGAATGGCAAACCTATGATATTACGTTCCGGGCAGCTCGATATGACGGCAATACGAAAATCGAGAATGCAAGAATAACAGTCGTGCAAAACGGCATTACAATCCACGATAATGTTGAAATACCCAATAAAACCGGTGCCGGACAGCAGGAGGGACCTAATCCAGCGCCGATTCTATTACAGGAACATAGTAATGTATTATGGTTTCGAAATATATGGATAGAACCGCAATAAAGTTGTAGAATAAGATAGAACTCTTATAGAAAGTTTTTATTGATTAGTAAGGAGAATAAAAGATGGCAAGACCTGTAACATTATTTACCGGACAATGGGCAGATTTAGCTCTTGAGGAGTTGGCAAAAAAGACTTCGGGCTGGGGTTTCGATGGACTTGAGCTGGCCTGCTGGGGTGACCATTTCGATGTGGATGCCGCATTGGCAAATGATTCCTACTGCAAGGAAAAGAAAGAAATGCTGAAAGAGTACGGCCTGAAGGTATGGGCGATTTCCTCCCATCTTGTTGGGCAGGCAATTTGTGACAATATCGATCAGCGTCATAAATCGATTCTGCCTCCTGATGTCTGGGGAGACGGTGACCCCGAAGGAGTTCGCAAAAGAGCGGCGAAAAAGATGATTCAAACAGCAAAAGCAGCCAAGAAACTTGGTGTAAAAGTAGTTTGCGGTTTCACCGGAAGCTCGATCTGGCATCTTCTTTATTCTTTTCCACCCACGTCACCAGATATGATTCGGGCTGGTTATGATGATTTTGCAAAAAGGTTTTTGCCGATTCTCGATGCTTTTAAGGATGAGGGAGTAAAATTCGCACTTGAAGTTCATCCTACAGAAATCGCTTTTGATATTGCTTCTGCCGAACGTGCCTTACAAGCTGTTAAGAATCATAAAAACTTCGGTTTCAATTACGACCCGAGCCATCTTGGCTACCAGGGTGTCGATTATGTGAA
>CAYSHS010000267.1:0-4988 GCA_964430845.1 uncultured Pirellulales bacterium
GAACTTTGGCCGTCTTTACAAAAATTACTCTAAGAACAGTACCATTGCCGAAAGCCAAAGCTTTCCTGCAGCTCGAGTTCGATTCATTCGCAAAAATGGCACAGGCCGTACCTTCCATTGTCGATTCAGGCGTAACCGCATGCGAGCTTATGGACAGATTCCTTTTCGATATGGCTTACGAGGCTCTGCCGGAATACCGTGACATTTTGCCAAGAGGCTCGGAAGCCGTCCTGCTGGTTGAACATGTCGGGGACAACATCGAGCAGGTAAAAGAAAAAATTAAAATCACCGATTCTGCGGTCGGAGAAATCGCAAAAAAACGAAAAATAATCATCGATGCCAACGAACAGAAACGGTTATGGAAATCCCGCAAGGATGCAGGTCCGCTGCTGTACAGGAAAAGAAGCAAAAAACACCCTGCTGAATTTATGGAAGATGTCTCTGTTGACCATAACAAACTCGGCGAATATATCGCAGGCCTTCAGGAAATCGGCAAACGCTATAATTTCACAATGTCTTTCTACGGCCATGCGGGAGATGGCGAGTTGCACGTAAGACCGTTCCTTGATTTAAGTGACCCGAAAGACCACGAAAAAATGCGAAAAATCGCAGATGAAGTGTTCCCTCTCGCGTGGTCGCTCGGAGGCTCCGTGAGCGGCGAGCATGGAATCGGTCTGATTCGAGCTCCATTTATTCATAGACAATTCGGTGACGAATATTACGAATTGCTTGTCCAAATCAAAAACATTTTCGATCCCAAAAACCTGCTAAATCCCGGTAAGCTGCTTAATGATGATCCAAATGTCATGTTCCAAAATTTGCGGAGGAATCAAAAAATCCTGCCCGAACGCATGGAAAGCGATTTACTCTTCGACAAAAACGAATTCGAGCTGGAAGTCGAACAATGTTACGGCTGCGGCGTATGCCTGAGCAGAGAATCCGATTTGAGAATGTGTCCTGTTTTTCGTGCGATGGGCGAGGAGCTTGCAAGCTCACGTGCCAAGGCAAGTATCCTGCACTTCTGGGCAACGGGACAGCTTGACGAAAAGGAATTCGAGTCACATGAATTCAAAAAATTTCTCGACTTGTGCATTAATTGTAAAGCATGTATGATGCAATGTCCCGCCGGAGTCGATATTTCTAAAATGATGACGGCAGTAAAAGCGAAATATGCTAAAAGAAAAGGTCTGCGTGTTCCTGAACTGCTTTTAAGTAACAATCGTCTCCTGAGTATTATGGGCAGTATTCTTTCGCCTATATCGAACTTCTTTATGCACTTGCCAATTTTTTCATTCTTCCTGGAAAAGACCACAGGACTCGATAAACGAAGGTCTATGCCGAAATTTCTGCGAAGCTCGTTCCTTAAAAAAGGCCGCAAATATCTTGCCTCGTGCAAGCCAATTGAAAAACCAATTGATAAAGTCGCATATTTCGTTGATACATACGCCAATTATAACGACCATGAGTTAGGCTTTGCGGTGATTAATGTTTTACGTGCGTTTAATATCGAAGTTATTTTGCCGGAACAACTACCAGCTCCTTTGCCTGCGATTGTCTATGGCGATGTAAAACGCGCACGGAAAGATTTGTCTTACAGTGCAAAATATCTTGCTCAGGCAGTTCGAGACGGCTACATAATTGCCTGCTCCGAACCAAGTGCTGCTCTGTGCTTAAAGCAGGAATTACGTCACTTTGTTTCTGGAGAAGAAGTAAATCTTATAAAAGAAAATACATTTGAACTGATGACTTACTTACTAAATCTCCATAACCAAGGAAAATTAAAAAGAACACAGAACACAGGACACAGGACACAGGACGAATACGTTTACCATCTTCCATGCCATTTACTTGCCGCCGGAGAAAAGGGAGCAAGCATCAAGTTACTAAATGACCTTTGCAGCATAAAAGTAACTGACCTGGCCGCAGGCTGCTGCGGCTTAGCCGGGACATATGGTATGCAAAAGAAAAATTATGAGCTTTCTTCGGATATATCTTCTGGTTTGAAAAAAGCCCTAAATTCTTATATAGCAGACTTTGAGTCGCGTATATCAAAAGATAAAATCCGAGTCACGAGCGACGAGCCACGAGCTACGCTTTGCGTCCTAACTGAATGCGCCGCATGTCAGATACAAATTGAACACATTGCCAAATGCAATGTTAGCCATCCGGTTAAAATTCTGGCCAAGTGCATTGCTTTATAATATTAATATTCGCGCTCGATATAGTTTTTCCATTGCTGGATAATTCGCTCCTGGCCATATTCTATTTCAGTTTTAAATCCGAAGTTCTGACCAGTGATTTTCCGCAAATAACCTATTGCTATCCCACGAGTTATCGCAGAAGAATTACTCAAATGATTAACCAAGATAGGCATAATCTGGTCCTTATAATCATCAAAAAACTGAGTTGTATCGGGTCGATTATAAATGTCAATAAATATTGCGCCATCATCTTCATAATCTATATAGTTTTTCATTTTATTTATCAGCAGAGCATAAGTTCTTTCATTACCGAGCATACCTCTTGTAATCGGACCCTGTAATATGTTTCTCACGTAAACTTCGCTACCTAAAAGCGGAGCAAGCTGCGAATTTTCCTTGTATGTGCCATCAATAAGCGGCTCAAGAATTTTCCAGCCGGTATCGTCACCGAGATAATAAAGTGACATAGCCGCAATGTGCCGCATATAGATGTCTGTATTTGTTTCGTAAATCTGACGTAATCGCGGAATTGATTCTTCACCGCCGAGTTTAGCCAAAGCCATTATCACATTCTCCTCTAATTCACCAATAGAGCCATATAAATAACGAAGACGGTCGCTTGAAGATTCGATTTCCTGTGAAAGATTATTCAGAACTTCTTCATTTGTATAACGTTCAATCAAGGGAACAAGGTCTTTTCTGTCTGATTTGGCGAATAGCTGGATGACTGTAGTGAATAACTTTAAATCGTATACCGGTTTTTCAAGCAGGCTTATACCTATTCCAATAGTTCGGTCCTGTTCGCCGCTTTCATAATAAAGTTCCAGTAAAGAACTATTCAACCTATTATTCTCAAGAGCAATTTGTATTGTTTTTTCCTGCTCACCGCTTTTAAACATTTGGTCAAATAATTTATTTAGAGGATAAACATCTCTGTCATTTTGTATGACTATTGAAATTGCGTTTTCCTTATCACCGCAAGCGAATAATAAAACGGCTGAATCACGGTCATATTTTTTATCGAGCAGATTCTTGGCAACAGGAATAAAAGCCGGGTCAGGCATTTTTTCCGCAACCATACTTTTAATACTGGAATAAGGTTTGTTCGCAATTATTAATTTTGTAAGAATAGGAATACACTCTGTATCATCTTTTTGAAGTATATCACTACTGGTATTATAAACCAATTGGCTATAGAGTTCGATATCATTATGTCTATTGCAAATCATAACAAGCATAGTAATAAGCTCTTTACGAGTTGGCTGCTCATCGGGTGGTAATTCACGAAGCATTTCAAATGCTGCCTGTTCATAAGAGAATTTAGCATAATCAGGCTTAGCGGCCTGCTCTGGAGTGAGCTCTACTCCGATATCGGATAAATTGGGATTCTTAACAAATTCTTCAAGATATGGCCGCATGTCATAATATCCGCCAGAGATTATTTCTTTCCACAATAGTTTCAGTGTATCAGCATTTTCTATTCCATTTATAGAAGGTTCCATAGCTAATTCAAGAAGCATCGCATAGAAATTTTCATCTAAAGAGTCACCTGTTTTTTCATGTATTACTGATAAAAGAGCATTTGTATATTCTGCCTGATTTTCGTAGATACCAGATAATAAAGCATCTTTTTTATACTGATGGAATAATTCTCCGAAATTCTTGGCGATGTTATCTTCCTGCATTGCAATTAATAATTGGAACGCAAGATTATCTTTTTCCCTGTTTCGAGTATAGTACGCAGAACTGCCAAGCAGTATTTTATTGTCACCAAGTTGGACATCTTCTGTTAATATTGAATACATCCTTTCGATGGAATCTTTATCATTTGCACGTAATAGTAGCTTTAATATTTGTGTAGTGTCAGGAAGTTGAGAGCGGATTTCATTCATCATTTTCATACGATCGGATAATGTCATATCTTCAGTGATAAGCTCGGCCTGCGGCTTAAGATTATTGTATTTGAGTTCCAGGATATCTACGATAGTTTGAATGGGAATAAGTTCGTCGGGCAATATATCCAAATGCTTAAAAGCCTGTGTAAAGTTTTCTTCATTTAGAAAACGCTCTACAATTGTGTCTCTTATTGCTTCGTAAGGTACCATATCTTCGGGTAAAACTCTCATATAAGCCATAGCCATATCACAAGCTTCGGAATTTAATAAACCTGTCCAGTAAGCGATAGCATCCTGTTTTGGCGTGTTTCCAAAAAGTATGGTATCCTGCGTATCACAAAGGAAAGTCCAAAATCGCATGGGAAATAAATCAGCATCATTACTCGGGCTCACTTCAAAGACACCTCTAAGATACTCTAAAAACTCAATACCATCTTTAGCCTGATGCATTCCAATATAATATAGGTTTCCAATTTTCAATCTTTCTATCTGCCCTTTTCCAATCAGAGTCGGTACTTCTATTTTGAGGCCTTTTTTTAATGCATTTTTAGGTGCGGTATCAAGCACTTGTAATTGTATAGTAGCCCTGTATTTGTCATCAGGTATCATGTCCTCTATAAAGAACTTCTTGCTTCTTCTTTCGATTAAAGCATTTTTTATATCATCGACATTAATATCAATATGCAGGAGACGTGCTTTAACAAACAAATCCGGAGCTTCCCGCTTAATATACCTATCTCTGCCTTTAAGAAAATCTATCATAGGCTTCCAGTTATAATCGCTTATATCAGCGGTAACAATATCTTCTCCACCAGCTACAGTTCCTCCAATTCCATCTATCATTGCGAGTTCAGCTCTCAGTTGAAAATTCTCTTTTCCTCCTGGATTCTTA
>CAYSHS010000268.1:0-4986 GCA_964430845.1 uncultured Pirellulales bacterium
GTTGACATGGTGACAGATGGCTGTGAAGGCGCTCACCTGGTTGTTGAAATTGACTATGACGGCACACCTACAGACGATGTCAAAATTAGATTGTACGGCTCACTTAACGGCTCGGATTATGACGATACGCCTGTCTGGGAAATTCAGGCGGATAAAAGTACAGACCCTCAGCAATTGAGCTTCATTATAAAAGACCTTGCACATTTCAGAATCGGTATTCAGCAGACAGGCTCTACTGACAGTCACAATGTAAGAGCTTATGTCAGGTGCTGGAACTATTCTGTTGCATAAAGAGACCGTATCGGAGAATTTAATATATGTCACTTGTTAAACCTGTAAGAGGAGCACAGCTTAATAAAAACCATACGTTGTCCGGCTACCTTTTTTACTGTTTGTTAATGAATGAAGGTACTGGCAACAGGATTATGGATTATTCCTCCAGGAAAAGTATAGATGAGTTTTACGGTAGTCCCTCCTGGCTTTCCGGTAAATTCGGTGCCTGTTTATCTTTCAACGGGGCCAATGATTATATCGATAGCGGCATAAAAATAAACACGAGTCAAAACTGGTCGATTACAGGGTGGGCCAGGATTGCAGATAAAGCACCGGGAGGCTCTTTGGATAATACCCAGTCAATATTTGGAAGTCATCAGCTAAACAGGTTTTATTTCGGATTTAGACCCAACGGAAATTATTTTTTCGGATATGGCAGTGCTTATAAAGAAAGCACACCATCCGATGAAGTATCCGATGATATATGGTTTCAATGGACTCTTGTTGGTGACAATGGCCTGGCAAGATTGTATATAGACGCTCGCCAGGTCGATACGCTGTCATATTCAGGCATGGGAGTGCAGTTGTATTCTAATTTAATCGGTGCGAGACGAGGGTCTGCAAGCCCATTCAATCCGGAGCTGTATTTCCAGGGAGATATTGATAATATAATGCTTTTCAATCGAGCCTTGTCCGCAAGAGAAATAGCGTGGCTGTATCGAGAGCCGTACGCGATGTTCGATAATGACGGCAGGGCCAGGTTACTTTCTTTCCCGGTAACAATAGTACCTTTGGCCGGTTCTATAAATGCACAATTATTACTTACAGGCGAGCTTAATACAACCTGCAAAACAGAGCGGCTGGAAAAATCATGGTTGCTGGATGTTTTGGCTAACGGGATGACAGGCAATGCTTTCAAGCTGAGTACAGCGCTGAGCATGAGCTGGTTCTGGATGAGAAACACCGGATGCAGCACGCTCTATCGCGGGATGAGCCTGGAAGAAATCGATTTTACACATATACTCAAGACAGCCGGGCTGGATGCGGAAATTATTTCACCACCCGAATTTTGTGAGCATGAAACTGATACTGCTTATTATTATGTGCTTCGTAGATTTAACAAAATCGGTCACTCTGAAAAAACAATAAATGCTGCGGTAAAACTGTCTCTGGATTTCAATGGCGATATTGAAAAAAATCGACCGAATCCTGTTTTTACATCAACCGCAGAAATAATTGATGGAGATAAAGTTCAGTTAAGCTGGTTTTATTGTCCGCTTGAGCAGGAATCACAACCTGGTTCTTTTAAGATATATTTCGATAACGGCTCCGGACAGGTTGATTATGAATGTGCAATTGCTGATATTAAGTACACCGGGCGAAAACTATATCGTTTCCAAAGCTCGTCACTTGGTGCCGGGACATATCTATTTGCGATAAGAGCCATGGATTTTAACAGTACTGAAAATAATTCCCTGAAACAAATAAAAGTTCAAATCAAAAATACGAATCCGGTATCAATTGAAATTATTGAAGCTGAATGTGTTTAAATAATGCAACAAATAATGTGAGATAATATGTCTAATAGAATTGATTTTTTTCAACCTGAACAAACATCGATGGCTCTGCCCGGGGCGACTGTCTCGGTATTTCTCGATGGAGTTTTATGTCCGGTTCTTGAGCCGATAGAGATAGTTCGCGGCCAGTGGCCTGATTTTAGCCGGGCAAGACTTATATTTAATCCTGCCGCTGCAAGTAATAATTTCTCGTCTGTTGAAGATATTGAGCACATGTTCCCAAAAGGAAAGTCACTTAGTGTCAGGGCTTTCTATAATGGGTCGGCTCCTTCAGGCGTGGGAGTATTAAGCTATAGCATATTCGAAGGGCAAATTGAAAAAAGTGAGATAAAATTGCAATCAAATGACCACGCAATAGAAATAATCGCAAGGGATTTCAGCTCTGTTCTTGAGCGGATAACAATTTACGGTCAGAGAATTATTAAAGATGCTGACACTATATTTCTCCCCGGCTTCGAGACCGTATTCAATCCCGATGGCAAAGCAAACGCAAGTAATGCGCCGGCTCAGGTTCATGGAAGAAGCTGTAAAGTATTTTCTGCCGATATACAAAATGCCATACCCTGGAAATATTCCGAAGTAATTCAATATCTTTTGAATGAATATGTCACCATTGGCCCGCTGCATGTTCCATGCCTGCAAAGGCTTCTTGCCTTAACCGACGGGCAAATTGTTCGCGATCTTGATGTGACAGGTCTGAGCCTGATAGATGCGCTGCACAGATGCTGCGAGAGAATAGGGATTAAATATAAATTTGTCCCTCAAAATGAGCCATGTGCACCATCTCAGGCGATTGTGTTTTATAAAAATAATACAGGCAGAAAAGTCGAATTAAATTATCCGGGCAGTGGTCGAATAAATATATCAAAAACCAACGTTGCCGCTCTGCACAGCGACAAAAATTTCTGGCCTGTTACACACAGGTTTATCGGCCAGGGCGATTTCAAGGCATATGAAGCCACGTTCGAGCTGGTAAAAGCATGGGACGGCTCGCTTGAGGGGAATATCTGCGATTACTTTTCTCCATCAACAAATCCTGATTTTTATAAGGTAAAAGATGTATTTAGAAAATGGGCATTGAATGAAGCTGGTGACTATACCTGCACGCCTTATAATCGTGGAGATGCTTTTGATTTTTCGACTGTTTTTCAAAGCTCGTCTTATGTTCGGCGACGAAGGCGTTTCTGGCCAAGCCTGACTACAGACAGCCAGAACAGGTCATTAGGCTATTATCTCCAGGTTTCGTACGATGATGGTCTTACGTGGTGGCAGTACCAGGACGCATATAATCTTTTAATGGATGAGTGCGGCGTATGGCTCAGCAGCGACCAGCTCAGCATCGATTTAATGATAGCTTCAGTCAATAACCATCTGAGATTTAGGATGACTGCTTCTGTAATCAGCGATGAAAGATTGAGTGCAGTTGTTGCCAATGGGCCTGTCAATTCAGTGATACCCGTAGTTGACCATATCGTAACACTGCCGCGTCAGTTCGCGTATAAAAAAATTTCGGGAAGAAGCATATTTGCAGGCAGTAACGATAGCGAGCCTGGCATACCAGGTGAAACGGATGATACTGAAGCTCTTTATGAATTTGTTCGTCATCTCTCAATAGGCTCATCTGAGATTATTGAAACTATTGATTTGCAAACACCGACTCTTGGCTTCGATTACAGGATAGGTGACATTGCTGTATCGAGTCCGGAAAGCAGGGATTTATTTTCGTGTCGTACGAACAGGTGCATAAGCTGTATTGAGAATGTGCAGATGGATTTTCAAAACCAGTGCACTAACCTGAAGATTATTCGGAAAAGAATGTTATGAAAAACGAAATAAATGCAACGAATCGCCGGCAGGAGCTGGACAGGCTTTGCCGCGAGCCTTCTGATAGATTGAAAGAGACTGCTATTTTAAGCTCTCCGGGCGCAGGGACATCTATTTGGACGGTAAAAATTCTGAACAGCTATTCATACAATGTATATAACGTGGTCAACGTGGTAATAGGTGAGCCTGGCAGCGAGCCTGTTTCGCGGGGCATAGAAGCACAAGCGGTAAATTTGGCAGAATCCTTCGATCAGCAGGGCACTCTATCGAGCGGCACATACGTGATTATGTTCAGGCTGGCAGGCAGGTATGTCTTTTATGCAAAACCGTAGGGAGAAATTATGTCAGAAGAAAATTCTAAGCCATGGCGGCTGAACAGGCAGGTAAACATTTCTGTATTTATACAGCTGGTTTTCCTCGCTTCGCTCATTCTCGGTAGCTGGATAAATTTGCAAAGGCAGCTTTATCTTCTTCAAAAAGATGTAAGCGTCCTGCTCGCAGGCCAGGAAAAACTCGAAGAAAAAATCGAATCACTCTGGAGCAAAAGCATCTCCCATGAATATCGTTTACAAACAATAGAAAAGCAGATAGCAGAAGAAAAATTCTGAAATAAAAGAACTGTTCATATAAAACATATTTTTAAAGCATAACTAATACGTTTTTCTTAACAAGAAAATATTGTCACGTATGACAGCATTATATTAACAAGTACGAACTTTTTTTACGAGAAAGGAAAACAAGATGAAAAAGATTATTTTAACGGCGAGTATTTTATTTTTTGTTGCAGGATGTGATTCACTTAGGTTCGCTCCGAGCCAGGTTCAAAAACAAAACGCCTGGCTGCATAACAGAACGATGACAGTGACATCAGGGGAAGCACGTTCGGAAGGAGCTTCCGAAAGACTCCAGGCTCTCACCCAGCTTGGTGAATCACAGAGCAGGGCGTTTGTCTCTTATTACGGCCTGCCCGATGAATTCCCGCCTGCGGATACAGCCGAGGATATTTTAAGCGAATCGAATTTTAAGATTTCTGAAGCTGCTTTACAGGAATCTTCCGAGCGTCCTGACGGCTGGCAGGTTGCCGACTCTGCTATTGATTTTGGAATCGGAATATTTGCCCTGCTTGGCGGCGTCTATGGAACTAAGGCCGCACGCTTTCTGAAAAATACAAAAACAAAAACACAGGCACTGAAAGAAATCATTACAGGCAACGAGCTTTTCAAGCAGCAGAACGAAAATTCCGTAGAAGCCTTCAAACAAGCACACGCCAGCCAATCCCCCCAAACCAGACAAATCGTGACAGAAATGAAAG
>CAYSHS010000269.1:0-4671 GCA_964430845.1 uncultured Pirellulales bacterium
CGGTCGGAGTCGAACCGACGACCCTGGGCTTATGAATCCCATGCTCTAACCAACTGAGCTACGCCGCCAATACAGCGATAATGCTCTGCGAAGTATGAGTAATTTACAAAAAAGACGGATATATTGCAAGTAAATTCAATTAAATAACGAAAACCGTAGCAAAAACTTCTTTCTGCTTCTTTTAGCCAGGCATTTTTATTTTGACGTACAAGTCTCTTGATTGTATTGTGTTAGGGACAAACAAACCCTGTACCAGACACGGTGCAGGGAAACCTTATTTTAAGGGATGATTAGTATGACTGTATGGGACTATGCGTTCGTTATTATCGGTTTTGGTTTTGTGGCAGTGCTGGCATTTTATATAGGCAGGAAAGTGGCTCCGAAAAAAATTACCGAGTCCAAAACAACAACTTTTCTGATTAAATCCATACAGGCGATAGCAGAACTGGCTGTCCTGGAATACAGAACCGAAGGAGTCACGGAAATCAAGGAAAAGAAAACGAATTTTCTTACTGTACGATGGAAGAGAGGATTGCTTCGATATACCGCCAAGCTGAAAGTTGGTTTTGATCTTGAGAATCTGGAATATGCAGTTAATGATGAAGAAAAAATGATTCGGATTGTACTGCCAGTCCCGAAGATATTGAGTTGTGAAATTTATAACAGGAAGTTTTATAAACTGCCTCTTGAAAAAGCTGAAAATGTTCCCTGGAAAGTTGATATAATTCAGGATTTCAGCTCAGAAGAAGTTCTTTCACTCGATGACGAGGCTCGGAATAATGCTATGCAGAATGTCAATGACTTCTATGTCTTGGATATGCTAATGGATAACACAAAAATGGCCTTTAAAAAAATCATTTCGCTTTCGTATCCTGAATATACTACTGATATAAAAATCTCGGAAGGCACTGGTCCGGGAATTAAAGGTGAGCTTCCCGAAAAAAGTTCTGAACCACAAACGTAAATGTAACTGAAAAAAGAAGGGCTAACGAATGGCTAAACATTCGAGACTTGAAGTTTTGACGGCAATGAAGCAAATCGGTATTATACCGGTTTTTTATAACGGGGACTTTGAAGTTGCAAAAAATGTAATAACAGCCTGTGCCGATGGTGGAGCAAAAGCGATAGAATTTACCAGTAGAGGTGACAGGGCAGTCAATATATTCACAAAGCTTGCTGAATATCGTGATTCCGAAAAACCTGAAATTATACTTGGTGCAGGCTCGATTTGTGATGCGCCTACTGCTGCTATGTACATATCCGCCGGAGCTGATTTTGTAGTTGGGCCGCTCCTGGACGAAGAGGCAGCCAGGATTTGTAATGGCCGCAAAATACCTTACTGTCCCGGCTGTGGTACAGTTACCGAGATACATAAAGCCGAGATACTTGGTGTGGAGATATGCAAGATATTTCCGGGAGCGGAAGTTGGAGGTCCCGCCTTCGTAAAGTCGATGAAAGGTCCCTGTCCCTGGACGGAGATTATGCCCACAGGAGGAGTCTTACCAACTAAGGAAAGTCTGAGTGCATGGTTCGGCGCCGGTGCGGCCTGTGTTGGTATGGGATCGAACCTGGTAACAAAAGAGCTTCTCGCCGCCAAAGATTATGCAACTATAACTAAAAAGGTAAAAGAAACTATTGAGCTGATAAAGGAAATAAGAGAAGCTGCAAAATAAAATTATTTTCATCAATTTAATTTTATGTTTGAAAAAGGACTTGTTCAAATTTATACGGGAGACGGGAAAGGCAAAACGACAGCGGCGTTCGGGCTGGCTCTGCGTGCGGCTGGACAAGGCAATAAAGTGCTTATATATCAATTTCTAAAACCTCCTTCGCTTGATATTGGTGAACGTTTTGCTCTGCAACTGGGTGCTGTAAGAATCCGTGTGGAAGCTCTTGATGTACCCTGGGATATGGCCAAATCGTTCAAAGATGAGCAGGGAATTGCCAAAATGCAGGCCGCGATAAAGGAAGCTCTTGAAAAACTCGCGCAAACTGCGGAAAAAAGATTCTATGATGTGTTGATTCTCGATGAAATTATTTTCTGCCTTGCTAAAAATCTTGCAAACTTCGAAGACGTCAGACGTATTATCGATAGACGAGCCTCCGGCGTGGAGATTGTAATGACTGGCCGTGGTGCGACGAAAGAATTGATTGAAATTGCGGATTTGGTAACTGAAATGAAAAGTATCAAGCACCCGTATGAAAAGGGAATAGTCGCCAGACGCGGGATTGAATTTTGATTTACAGGTGAATTTCTTTATGATCGAAGTAAAAGAAATAAGTAAATCGTTTAGAGAGCACAGCAAAAAGGGACGTGGTCTTATCGGTTTATTACAAAGTCTTCGCGGCGATAAAGAGTTTTTCGCGATCAATAACGTAAGTCTTAATGCAAAACCAGGTGAAATTTTAGGTTTGCTCGGCCCGAACGGAGCAGGCAAAACAACTCTTTTAAGAATGCTCTCGACCGCACTGAAACCATGCAGGGGAACTGCTTCTTTCATGGGTATCGATTTGGTTGAAAATCCGCTTGAGGTACGCAAACGAATCGGATTTCTTTCCGACAATACAGGTCTTTATGGACGCCTTACTGCACGCGAGATGATAGAATATTATGGTAAGCTTCATGGACTGAAGCGTTCGGAGCTTCGCAAGCGAATGGATAAGCTCTTCAGCGTTTTGGAAATGACTGAATTCGCTGACAAACGCAATGCCTCGCTTTCTTCAGGAATGAAACAGAAAGTATCGATAGCACGAACGCTGATTCACGAGCCTGATATTATAATGTTCGATGAGCCTACGACCGGCCTTGACGTAGCGGCCGCCGAGGCAATTCTTAATTTCATTGAATCATGCAAGGAACAGGGAAAAACAGTTATTTTCTGTACGCATCATATGCACGAAGTCGAAAGACTCTGTGACAATGTTGTGATATTGAATAAGGGAAAGCTTTGCTTTGCCGGAAGCATCGAGCAGATGCGAACCAAAACAGGACAAAGGCTGTTAGATAAAGCGTTTCTGGCTTTAATAAAATCGGGGGAGTCAGCGAATGTGGAATAACATCGTAATAATTTATCTGAAAGAGTTAAAAGAAATTTTACGCGATAGAAGAACACTTATTTTTATGCTTGTAATGCCTACTGTTTTTGTACCTTTATTGATGAACTTAATGATTAGTTTTATAGCCAAAAGTGAGAGAAAAGCAGAAACTGAAGTTCTTGCTTTTGCTCTTTTCGGCTCTGAAAACCTGCCGCAATTAGCTAACGAGTTCTCGAATAGTAAAGAATTCAATCAAGTTAATATTTCTTCTCTTGATGATGTCGAACCTGATATAAAAAATAACAAAATTAAATTCGCACTTGTCATTCCGGAAAATGCTCTTGAGCGGCTTGATAAAAATGAGCAGATAGCAGTACAGCTTTACTATAATAATGCCTCAGCTACGAGCAAAATAAAAACCAGAGTTGGTAACTTTATTCAAAAGTTTAGCGATCGGATAAGGAGCAAAAGACTTGAAGCTCTCGGTCTGGATTCTTCCGAAAAACAACAGATTGTTTTAAATCCTGTAAATATTGACGAACATGGAACTGCCAACATGCGGGAAATTCTGGGTGAGCGTGTTGGGGGAATTCTGCCTTATATGTTTATTTTATTCTGTATGATGGGCTCCATGTACCCTGCAATAGACCTGGGAGCGGGCGAGAAAGAACGTGGTACTTTGGAGACACTTTTACTTGCACCCATTAAGCGATACCAGATTGTTCTCGGTAAATTTTTTGTGGTCTTTACATCAGGTGTCACTGCCGCTTTACTGAGCCTTACAGGAATTGGCGTTATGCTTGCGATTGAAGTCAAACATATACCCGCAGAAGTAGAACTTGGTAAAATTCTCTCATCTATCAGTGTCGTTGACCTGCTTTTGATAGCATCTATGCTGATACCGACAGCCGCGATATTTGCAGCATTGCTTCTGAGTATATCCATATATGCCAGAAGCTTTAAAGAAGCAAGCTCATACTGCGGCCCGCTTAATTTTATTGCCATTATTCCCGCTTTAATAGCAATGCTTCCTGTTGTCTCACTGGATTGGTTCTGGGCGATGATTCCTATTACGAATATTTCGCTGGCGATAAAAGAATTGATAAAAGGCACGATGAATTATGAAATGTTTATTGCAATTCTCGGCTCAAGCTTTATCATAGCGGCTGGTTTGCTGTTTTTTTGCACGAAATGGTTCGAGCGTGAATCAGTGCTTTTCAGACAATAAGATAAATATTTGTATCTGTATATGTTTGGGTGGCAGCCTTCCCTAAGGGAGGGATGGTTTAATATTAATTAAAAGAAGTATATAATTATGAGTAAAAATGTAGCTGTTATTATTTGTGCCGCTGGTTCAGGAACCAGGTTCGGCGGAAAAAGAAAGAAACCTTTTGTCGATGTCGCCGGCCGTGCGGTATTTTTGCGAAGCGTCGAGCTTTTCTCAAGCAGAGAAGATGTAAAACAAATCCTTCTTGCTATCCCGGAAGATGAACAGGAAATTGTAAGCGTAAAATGGGGTACGAACCTGAAATTCTTCAACGTCACTACATACATAGGCGGCTCGGAACGATTTAAAACTGTTCAAAAAGGTCTTGATCTTCTTAAAGACGATATAGATTTGGTTGCGGTTCACGA
>CAYSHS010000269.1:4681-4967 GCA_964430845.1 uncultured Pirellulales bacterium
TGCAGGTGTTGTGTCACCGAGGAGTTAATCGATTCATGTTTAGTTGCCGCGATTGCATCAGGCGCTGCTATACCGGCTTGTCCCGTTACCGCGACTTTGAAGAAAGTCAACGAAGAAGACGAAATGATATTTGGAACTCTCGACAGAACAGGTTTATACGAAGCGCAAACGCCGCAGATATTTGCGACAAAGATGCTAAAAAAAGCCTACGAAAATATAAAAAACCTCGGCAATATGCCGATTAGTGACGATGCTCAACTTGTAGAGGCAATGGGATTAAAAGTCT
>CAYSHS010000270.1:0-4958 GCA_964430845.1 uncultured Pirellulales bacterium
GCCATTACAGTCATATTGCCTGGCTTAGAACAATAAAGGAAAAAATTGAATATAATGGAATGAAAAATGTTGAAGTTAATTTTCCTGTTATTGCTGATCTCACAATGGACGTAGCTAAGAAATTTGGGATGATTCAGCCCGGCGAAAGCAATGTTAGTGCAGTGAGAGCTGTATTTTTTATCGACCCCGAGACTAAGGTAAGAGCGCTTATGTATTACCCGCTGTCAACTGGACGAAATTTCCAGGAAATCAAGCGTATTCTAATTTCTATGCAGACAGTAGACAAACATAATGTAGCTACTCCTGCGGATTGGCAACCTGGTGAAGATGTTATTGTCCCTCCGCCTGGAAGTTGCGGTACGGCAAAAGAAAGAGTCGAAGGCGCCCAAAAAGAAGGCATTAAGTGTCTTGATTGGTTTATATGTTTTAAGCCACTAAAATTAAAGTAGCTAACTTGAAGATTTTAAAGATAAATTCAATCATTTTAGAAAAGCAGGAATACTGTTATGGAGATAACCTTATTAAAAGAGTAAATTCTAAAGTAGAAATTTAAATATAAACTTGTTCCAGTGTAATATTGTTGTGCAAATAAAAACCAGAAGACAAGGAAACACGATTTTATAAGAGAGTGTTGTTAACCGGCTCGACACTCATTAACGATACAATCACACACTTTCTTGATATTGGTAAACAAGTAGTATTCTTCGGTGTAACTATTAGCACAGCAGCTTATTCTGGGTTTGAAAACCTTTTGCCATGCTCCCACCAGTTAGAGATTAGAGCAGGATTAAAAACTGGAAAACAGTTGGATATTGTTAATTATTGAATGTCAAACTTCTTATATGCTGCTTAACGTAGATTATCTTGTATAGCTTTGACTGATGAGAATTCACGAGATAGAGCAAGAACAATCAATGCTATATATTAAGAAAAAGGTTTTTTAGTAGCAGAACGAATTTCTTAGCGGTGAGGAAACCGAGTCCGCTGGAGAAATTGATTATGCCATAGTCCGAAGATTTCTTCTTATTGCACTGGTACCATGCCCTCATCCAAATATTTCTTAGCGAGATCAATATAGAGTTGTTTACCATAATTCCAAAATTCTTCGTCTTTTGAACTTATTTCTCTGACGATATGTGCTGGATTACCTGCTACAACCACTTTTGAAGGAATTATCTGTTTCATTTTTATTACACTACCTTCTGCGACAATTGCACTTTCTCCGATTTCAGACCAGATACTAAGTATTGCGCCCATGCCGATAACTGACAGATTGCCAATTTTTTTGCCATGGACCACAGCATTGTGACCTATGGTGACTCTTTTTCCGATTTGGTTTATATCGTCCGGAGGCGCGTGAACAATAACACCTTCCTCCACTGCTGTGCCATCCCCGACTTCAATCCTGCCGTAGTCCCCCCTTAAAATTGCGCCATGCCCAATATAGCAATTGCTACCGATTACCACATCGCCGATAACTCTTGCCAGGTCACTTATATAAGTATCGGCTCCCACTATTGGCTGCTTACCATTAAATTTGTAAAGCATGAAAACACCTCTCGCAAAAATACACTTTCTATAAAATTGTTGCCAGTGCAATACCACCAGCATAACATATTAATCTATGGTTCCGGTATAACATCTTAAAAAGATATAATTAACATATTATTATATCAATCTGACATTTCCCATTTAAACAGTTAAAAAACATAATTTTCAGTACTTTACCATTATAGCTCAACATTCTCATATATAAATGTAAAACCAAGAATCTGTTATATACATTCTTAAGACCTTAATAATCCTATTGAGTTTTTTCGTTACACTCATTATTTAAATGGCTTCAAAAGGGGGGACAAATTTACTCTAAAAATAACCTGATTTAATGCTCGAAATTTATACAACTATATTACAACCAAAAGGCCTTTATCTCTCGATTTTTAAAGATGCCTATTCCATATGTGCTTTACTACGAACCACTTATAAAGTTGAAAAATGTGTAAACATATCAAATGTACGTTTGCAATTAAGTTAGTATACTAATCGTAACATGATATATTGCAATCTGTTACGATTGAAGATATTTATTGTCGTGCTTAAAAAATAAACTGTTTGTACAACTAATTCGAAAATATCGTTTTAAAACAGGTCATTTTTTTGGAGGAGAAAATCATTAAAAGCTAAAAAGAAGAACTTGTTCCAACAAATTCCTGCTTAATCTTCATCCGACATGGCAATACTATAAAAAAAGGAAATGGTCAGTTTTATGCGTTGGTATAACAGCAGGTGTTACCATGAAAACATTGTCAATGTTACCCCTGACGATTTTTCTTATAAGCGTCGTTAGAAGATGTTAAAGAAACGTACCAAATTTAAAACAAATACTATTCTTGAAAGAAAATAGTATAATGTTAAAATCTCAATACATAAGTTGAAATCGTTTTTGAATATGATAAGAAATTTGTCACATTTTGACTGAATACATACAATTCCAGAGTAACCTTTTTTTATCTGAGGAGTTTAACTATGTCTAAAGAAAAATCCATTATTTCTCGAAGGAAATTTATCACAAGCTCAACTCTTGCCACAGCAGCTATCGCTGCGGGAAGCCTGGTTACCCATGCAGACCTGGAGAATCTCACCGCTAATGTGAACACTAATTCAAGTCCTACACTGCTCAAGATTACTGACATGCGTTTCGCACATTCAGAGCGATCATTGCTCATGCGTCTCGATACCAACCAGGGTATTTCCGGGTACGGTGAAATTCGATATGATGCCAGTAGAACACTCGGTCTAATGCTGAAGAGCCGCATCATCGGAATGAATCCCTGCAATATTGCCGAGATATTCCGCAAGATCAAGAAGCATGGAGGTTTTGGCTGCGATGGAGGCGGTGTTTCCGCTATTGAGGTCGCCTGTTGTGACCTGGCCGGCAAAGCATGGGGCGTGCCTGTCTGGCAGATGCTTGGCGGCAAGATGCGCGATCGTGTACGCCTGTATTGCGACACCACCAGTTCGCCAAATGCAGAAGCAATGGGTAACCACCTGAAAGAACGTATGGCGGCTGGCTGGACCTTCCTCAAAATGGACTTGCGTGCCGGTGGAATGAGAAATGCCGGAGGACTTTATACCGGCCCAGCGCGTGACATGACAGCAAGTAAGCCGGTTCGAAATTCATTATCAGGTATGCCTGATAATCGGACAGGGATTCCGATGGGTGCCTATAACCCATACGGTGATCATTTATTCACCTCTACTTTTTTCTCAGAAAAAGCATTGGATTGGCTTAGCGACTACTGTGACACTGTGCGCAATATTGTTGGCTGGGATATCCCGATTGCAACAGACCACTACGGCCACATGCCAATTGAAGCATTTCTCAAGTTTGCCCAGAGACTGGATAAGTACAATCTCGCCTGGTACGAAGATGTGGTTCCCTGGTACTACCCCGACCACCTCCGGAGATTCAAAGACTCCTGCACAACACCAATCTGCACAGGTGAGGACGTTTACCTTTGCGAGGGATTTAAGGACTTATTTGAAAAGCAGGCAATTTCTATAGCGCATCCGGACCTCGCCAATTTCGGTGGCATTCTCGAAACGAAGAAACTAATCGATCTAGCGACACAATACGGAGTTGCCTCTTGTATCCACAATCACAACGGCCCGATCACGCTGCTTGCCAGTGTGCATGCTGCCGCAGCTGGTGACCAATTCCTGGCTTTAGAATATCATCAGGCTGATAATAAAACGTTCCTTGACCGCATCAGACGGTCTGACAAGCCCGACGATCCGATTATAGATAGAGGTTTTGTAAAGGTACCCAACGGCCCTGGGCTGGGTATTGAAATCAATTTTGATGCGCTCAAGCAAAATCTTAGGGAACCCGGATTCTTTGAGCCGACTACGGAGTGGGACAATGAAACTTCGTTTGATGGCCATATGTGATTAATTGATCAGCATTTAATCAATAATGTCCTGCAAATTCAAAAAGAATTAGCACTTGAGATATTATTAATACCTGATATATTTTTAACTTGAAATTGCATATATTGAAAATTTTGCTAAAATTCAAAATATGTATTGTTTTGTGGTATGTAGTCTGTTTTTTTTAGAATGCACATATTCAATGACTGTTATTTTGAAAGGGATATCTGATGAACAGGATGATAATAATTTCAACCTTATTCTTAATAATTATTGTAGGATGTTCCAGCGATGGACTCATGTCCGGTGGTGCTTCGAGCCGTGTTAAAAGCAGTCCAGATGGAGTAATAATTCTATCACCAAAAAGCCATGTTCAGTGTAAAGTAATGATTAATGATCAGGGTAGATTGTGCTATACGGTCGAAAGACTCAAGCCGGTACAAACACTGATTCTCGAAGAGTCCCCAATGGGTATCACTATTGATGGTGAAGACCTTGGATCGGGAATTAAACTTGGAATCCCGCAACAATATTCGATTAACGAAACATATCCCTGGCGAGGTGTGCATCCAGTGGCGGTGAATAATTGCATAGGAGCAAAAATTCCTGTAACACATACGGCTGCAAACAAAACATATACACTCGAAATTCGTGTATTCGATGACGGAATAGGTTATCGCTATATAGTGCCGGGAGAAGGAGAACGGACTATCAGTGCAGAGGCTTCTTCATGGAACCTGCCTGATGATTGCCAAATTTGGTATCAGGGCAAGCTTGATAATTATGAAGGCACTCATAAAAAAACCTCTGTCAAAGTACAAGATTCCAGCGTTGGAATGCCGGTTACTGTCGTATATCCGGATGGCACATATGCAGCAATAACAGAAGCGGGATTGTTTGCTTACAGCGGCATGACACTCGCTGCCGATGGGACATCGATGCTCAAGGGCGTTTTTCTCGATGACCAATCATGGAAGGAAACAGGTGAAATATCCACGCCATGGAGAGTCACAATGACAGGCCCGGAC
>CAYSHS010000271.1:0-4956 GCA_964430845.1 uncultured Pirellulales bacterium
CTGCACGAAAGCCTTTAAGAAATTATTGATATTAATAGGATTATTACGGAGACTCGAAAAAATATATTCATCGAGAAAGAAAAAACTGATTACAGAAGCAACAGCCAGTGTAAGTATTGAAACAGGAAACAAAATGGAAAAATCTTTTCTTCGGGAAAAGAAATTCGTAATTAGTTTTTTAATCATTGTTCTTGGGTCCTTCCGGTTAAAGCCAGTAATTCAAGCATTTTTCCCTTCGAGTAATTAAAACCTTTAACATCGGCGAGTCGAATCAGATTCAGATGTCCATGTTTTTCTTCAATATCGGCAAGCTCATCAGCAGGTATAATAAGCACACCAGGCTGTTTTTTCATTGACCATTCCACCACTTCGGATTCATTTGCCAGTGAATCAATATGTCTGCCGATATAAAAGTTCAGGGTCGGCTCGTCATATTTATAAGTTGTTACGGGGGTATCTTTATTTATCTTTTCTTTAAGTGCACGGGCGATTTGCGGCGATATTTTTACCTGCTCAATTGCAGGAAGCACGCCGAATAAATATGGAATATGAAAAACCAGCATACCTGCTGCCAATACTAACGCACTTGTTTGCGGGCGGTTGCGGGATTGCAGGTAAATTGCTATAACAGCCATAACAAAAAAAACCATACCCGATGCCAGAGAGGGCAGCCGCAAACCTTGTACCGGCAAAAACCATGGTCCAATCATCAGTGCCAACGCACAGGCAATCGCAACAGGGCCGAAAAACCAGACACCTCGCCGAAGCCAGATTCGGTCGCGTTCATCCAACATATTTTCCTGTGCGGCGACTATTGTTCCTGCTACAGCCAAAGCAAGAGCCGGCCAGATAAATAATATATAATGAGGTAATTTGGTTGCGGCCAAGCTCATTATCACTACAACTGGAACAAGCCAGCCGACAAGAAGGTTTCGACAATATTGTCCGCCTATGCGTTTGCCCAGTAAAGCTGAGATACTGCCCGGCAGGTATAAAGTCCAGGGGAAAAAACCAACTATAATGACAGGAATATAATAAGGAAGATACAGCAGAATGTTTCCGCCGTGATGCTCCATTGGTCTAAATGCCCTGGAAAAGACATGATGCCCGAGAAAAACCCTCACGAACTGTCCATTAGTAACATTGTTCACAGGTATAGCCCAGGCGGTAAGAATAAGAAAACCTATAACAACAGAAGCTCCGACTTTTAACAGCATTTCCTTGACGTTAATCCCGGATTTTCTGTTTAACCACAGAACGGAAATTATTACCGGCACAGGCATAAATCCTATCGGGCCTTTAGTCAGCATAGCCAAGCCCAATGCAATACCCATAAGAAATATATCAAATACGTGTATGCCGGTGTTTGCGGCTTTTATAAAAAACATCATTACTGATATAATAAAAGGTAATAGTAATGCATCGGCAATCGCAGAGGTTCCTGCAGTAAGTATCATAAATGACGATGCGAGAATAACCATTGACCAAAGACCCGCCTTGATACTGAAAAGCTGCCTCCCAATTAAAAAAGTAAGCAGGCAAGTTACAGCAATGCCAATTGCTGAGAAAAATCGGCAGGCGAATTCAGTCGGGCCGAAAATACGCACAGGCAGGGACATCAGCCAGTACATGAAAACTGGCTTGTCGAGCCAGGATTCGCCGTTAAATGTTGGGACAAGGTAATTACCCGATTCAACCATCTCAACTGTGACACGTGCATAACGAGGCTCGTCCCTGTCCCATAGGGTGGTGCGAGTGGATATAAATAAATACAGGCTCACAATAGCCAGTGCTATTATTATTGCTGTTACCCAGCCTGTCCGTTTTCCATGGTTTTCAGGCGGAACTTTCATTTTAGCTCTATGTTCCATTAACTTCCAGTAATATCGTATAAGACAGAACTTAATTAAGGTTAATAATCTGTCAGGAATTAGTTAAAACTACGGATTTTTAATAGCAGTAACAATTCGGTCGTTATTATGATAATCTTTTTCGATTTTTATTTCAGTAAAAATCCCGGTCTGCTCAAGCAATCCAATAACAGCCGGACCCTGGGCATAACCTATTTCGAGCATCAGAGCGGCGTTTGGTTTTAGAAACTTATCGACTTTTTCGATAATCCTATTATAAATATCCAGGCCGTCTTCACCAGCGAATAGAGCTAATCGCGGCTCATAGTCTTTGACATTTTTGTCGAGCTTCTCATATTCGATAGCACTTACATAAGGCGGATTGCAAACAATCAAATCAAATTTCCCGGTGTCAAGCTGCGGGATAATCGGCTCGAATAAATCGCCTGAAAGCAGTTCAATTCGTTCCTGCAATTGATACTTTTCAATATTTCGAGCAGCGATTGATAAAGCCGAGTCGGATATATCGGTTGCTATTATATGCACGTGAGGGAAGTTCTTCGCAATAGCTGCAGCGATACAGCCGCAGCCTGTACATAAATCGCATATTAATTGTGTGCCTACTCTCATTCGCAAAAATTCGATTGCTCTCTGGACAAGCAGCTCAGTTTCAGGACGAGGAATCAAACAGTCCTGTGAGACACCCATCTCCATCGAATAAAATTCCGTCTTGCCAACGAGATATGCTATTGGCTCATTTTGCCCCGCACGTTTGACCAAAACATGCAGCTTATCCAAATCGGTCTTTGCAACCTGAGTATCGTGATGCGTATATAATTCGATTCGCTTTAATCCAAGAACATAGGAAAGCAAAAGCTCCGCGCTAAGACGCGGCGACTCAATACCCTTATCGGTCAGATATTGTGTTACCCAATTTAACAGCTTATTTATTGTCCACGTTTCCACAGCGGGATTATATCTTAAAATTATAAAAGAAAAAAGATTAAAAAAGATACCAAACAAAAGACTAATGACAAGAGAAAAATCATAATTCCGGAATGGAAATACTTGTGTTGTATCCGTACCAGGAGCTTTTTTGCTTGGTAGCATTGGATTGAGTGTTGCCGGTTGGAAATTACGAAGAAAGAAGGACGATATGACCCGTCACCCGTTGCTCGTGACTTGTAATTTTGATAAAAAAGAGTTTGTAATAATTCAATAAGGCGGTGGGTATCTCTTGCGTTTTATTGTTAGTCCATTCAATAGGCTATAGGTTTTATGTCTGACAAGAAGAACCAGATTTGTGTATTTGCGCTAATGGCAGGTTAAGTCTACTGGCGATTTCATCATTATCTTTAGCTCGTTTTGGTAAAGGTTTTGCTATGTCTGCTTCATAGGCTTTTTTGCGCCAGCGGCGTACTTTGTTGAGCATTTTACTTTCACGAGGTTTCTTCATAATAGATTAACTCCTTTGGACTGACAATTCGGAGGCTATGATGGTAGCCTTCAAGTAGGGCAATTGCAACATGTCGCGCATCTTCTGGTTTGCTTGGGGGAACTGCTTTTTCCCTGACAAATGCATTTGAAAGATGGTCTTCTTCTGAAAGGATTGGGAGCAAAACCGGCTTTACATGGCGGATAATATCTTCCAGCTTTTTTCGTAAAGGTGCTTTAGCAAATTGGATTTCGTTTAAGACTAAAGTAGAAATATAAGGTTCAAATACTCGCTTTTTACAGAGTTCTAAAGAATTCGAGGGTATCTGCGCGATAATCCGGAACATCTTCGGCAAAAGCAAAGCTCCAAACACTTGTCTCAATGTAAATATGAAATTTCTGCATAATAGTATTATACTAAAAAACTGTCGGATTGTGAAGGATTTTTTAATAAGCGAAATCGGCCATCAACTAAATATAAACCTTGTCCATCATTCTTGGGAATGGGATGCACTGGCGGATGTGTTTCTGGTCGGTGAGCCATGCGACTGTTCTTTCGATGCCCAAGCCGAATCCGCCGTGTGGGACTGAGCCGTACTTTCGCAGGTCGAGATACCATTCGTAGTTTTCGATATTTAAGTCCTGCTCTTTAATTCTCGCAACGAGCCTTTCGTAGTCATCTTCCCTGATTGAGCCTCCGATGATTTCACCGAAACCAGCCGGAGCAAGAAGGTCGAAATTCAGAACGACATCTTCATTTTCCCGGTCGGTTTTCATATAAAAAGCCTTCGCCTGCTTCGGGTAGTGAGTTACGAAAACAGGTTTATCGTGCATTTGCGAGATGATGGTCTCATCCGAGCCGCCAAGGTCCTTGCCCCATCGAAACTCAGCAGCCAACTGTGCGTGCTTGGGATTGTTCTCGATTTTCGTTTCTCCTTCCGCGAGCGACACTCGCAAATCAATCAATTCAGAAGCGTTTTTGTCTTTTTGCCACTGCTTGAGCTTTCCCGCCTGCTGTCCCTCAAGCTCAGCTATTCTGGCTTCAGTTCTTTGTTTTTCTTCCTGCAATTCCTGTAATTGCTTAGCAAGGAAATCTTTTGTTTTATCACTGGTCAGAATATCAACACACTCCGAATAAGTTAACCTGTAGAAGGGCGGCGTGATTTTCTCCAGCGCAGAAATGTTCGCGCCCAGAGCTTCAAGCTCGGATTTGTTATCCTGTAAAACTCTTGCGATGATACTGGAAACGAAATTCTCAGCCAATTCGAGAAGGCCTGGCAGTTCGATAAAAGCAACTTCAGGCTCGACCATCCAGAATTCAGTCAGGTGCCTGCGGGTTTTGCTTTTTTCGGCGCGGAAAGTAGGTCCGAAGCAATAGACCTTCCCGAAGCTCATCGCCGCTGATTCGAGATGTAACTGGCCTGTCTGCGTCAGGTGCAGGGGTGTTCCGAAGTAATCGACCTCGAAGAGCGACTGCTGCTCCTCACCAGCGATTGCTGTAATTATGGGTGTATCGATAAGTGTAAAGCCATTATCGTTGAAGAACCTGCGGATAGCGTCGATAACGGTATGGCGAATCTTTCCTATGCACCATTGCCCTTGTGAGCGAAGGTGTAGGTGACGATTTTTAAGCAGAAAATCAATGCCGTGCGATTTCAGCGTGATGGGATAA
>CAYSHS010000272.1:0-4953 GCA_964430845.1 uncultured Pirellulales bacterium
TTACCTATTTTTACTATTGTCGTTTCCATATTAAATATCTTTATGCAAAGATAATAAATGTTCTAACATGTTATAACAATTACTAATTTTTATTTTTAGTGAGGCTATTAAAATTAGTCCTTGATTTGTGCAAACTTATGTATCTAGATATCTTAAATCCAATTGCAGTTATGGGGCGTTAGGTTTTCAGCATAGAGATCCATTTTCAATTGGATAAATCTTGGTTTTGCTCTTTGCTGTTAGCACATGTTTTCCGTCGCGCGATGGCCAAGTCCCGGTAGATACCTGTAATGTTAATACTTTAACAGATGTTTCTGATGAAGGCACGAGGGAAAATGTCTGTCGCGCGATGGCAAGTCCCGGTAAAAGTATCGAATTTATATTGTCAAGATAAAACTTTATTTAAACGGTGCGAGGGCTAAGTCCCTCAGATTCAAAAATATGTGCTAACGGCCCGGCAATATGGGGAGGTTGGGTTACCTGGCGCAGCCATCCGGTTCCTGGTCCTGGTACTTTAGGCAGAATACTCTCCAGGTGGCAAGACAGGTATGGCGTGCTTTTTGCCGTCCGGGTGCGAATTTTATTGCGTGCAGGCGCGGTCGCGGTACAATTTTGGTAAACGGCAGGGTCTTTCTCCCGGTAGATAATGCTAGAAAACGGCACTGGCGCAGTGTCGCGATGCAAGTTGTCTCGGAGGCAGAAAATTGTCATGGTGCAGAATGTTTATTGCGTGCAGCTGTGCGAATCCGGGTGCCGGGTTTAGTCCTGATCCTGGTAAGTGGCTCAGTGTCATGCAAAAAGCATGACAAACAACTTACCCATATTGTCCGTGTTAGGTTTAGGGGAAATTTTAAAACTGTCACGGTGCCAGATAACTGTCTCGTTAAAACTTTGTCTCATTATAAGGCGGGTTGTGCTGGCAGACTCTTCACGCAAGCATAATTATTAATTCAATTCGATTGTTTTGATTTGCGGGATGTGCCTGCCAGAGGCGTCGGGCCATCAAAACTTTAGACTATAACTAAATGAAGGAATAATCGGAAAATAGCTTTGCTGTTTTAATACTGTTTTGGTAGCTTCTGGTATTAGCCTTCCTTTCTCGTCAAATTGATAAATTGAATCGACAAAATAGTAATATGGATTCTGACGATTGTAAAAGTTGTAAATATTAATACTCCAGGTTCTTTCACCCCGTTTTACAGTTTTATAAAAATTGATCCCGACATCAAGCTTATGATAAGCCCGCATTCTGTATGAGTTCAGATCATTATATACTTGTCCATAATTTAAATAGTTGCTTTCATTAACTAATTCATTGATTACTTCAGGCATCATTTTAAATTTTCCTGTTGCAAGGGTATATGGATTGCCGGTTCCGTAAACCCATGTTGCAGAAAACTGAATATTACTCTTTAGCTTCTGAAGATATACAATGCTGATATCATGTGTCCTGTCGTACTTGAAAGGATATGGTTTTCCATTATTTTTATTCTCAAACTGGCGGGTTGTTTTAGAGTATGTATATGCTATCCAGCCTGTTGCCGAGCCTTTCGTTTTTTGAAGAAGAAATTCCAAACCATAAGACTTTCCCTTACCATTAGTTTCAACTTGTGTCTGCCAGTCGGAGGCAGATGAGAGAATAGCTACACCATCTTTGTATGTAATAAGGTTATTCATTGTTTTATAATAACCCTCCAAACTTATATCATACATCCCGTCTTTAAAGGTGTTTTCCAATCCTATGGCATACTGCTTCGACAATGAAGGTGCAACAGCATCGGTTACAGGAACCCAGATATCATTCTGCATATTCGGACTGGATCCTGTAAGTAAGTGGATATATTGATTCATTGAAGAATATGAAGCTTTCAGGAGAGTGTTTTCGGTAATCATGAAAGTTGAAAGAAAGCGAGGCTCATATGACACATAGTTACGGTTTGGTGTCTGATAGTTTGTAACCCTTAAACCAATGTTCGTAAATAACCTTGTGCCAATTGAAATTTCATTTTCAAGATATACTGCATTCTCGAAGCCATTCTGCTTCTTACTGCCAAAACTGGTATCAACAACTGCACTGTTTTCAACAGAATGATAAGTTGTTGTGTTAGGATTAAAATGGTGGAAAATTGAAGTGCCACCAAATTTAATTTTGTAATTCTGATTAACATAATAATCGAAATCAGCTTTTGCTGATAAGTCAATAATCCCCGACCAGTAGCTTGCAGATGTCTTTTCCTTAATGTTATTGCGGGTAAAAGTGCTAGAGAAATCATTAGCAAGACGATATCTGGTTGAATATAAGGTTAGATTGGAAAAAAGCTTGTCTCCATAAAGATGATTCCATCGAAATGATCCAAGAATATTTCCCCATTCAAGAATCATCTTGTTTAAGTCCGTTTGAGTTTTTTGCCTGGTAAGTACTTTATCTCCTCCTGAATAGAAGCTCAGATAGAGCCTGTCCTTTGGCGAGATAATATGGTTTATTTTTGCATTTAGGTCATAAAAATTATATCCGACTGATGTGCCATTAAATGAAGTAGCTCTTGTTAATGGTCTTGTAATAAGATCATACATGAATCTCCGCACAGATAGCATATATGAGGTAGTGTCTTTTTTAATAGGACCTTCAACCATAATTTTTGAGGCAATCATTCCAATCATCCCGCTACCGTGGAACTCTTTCATATTGCCCTCTTTCATCCTGATATCCAGTACCGATGATAACCTGCTTCCATAATGAGCAGGAAAACCACCTTTTACAAGTTTCATACTGTTTATCGCATCGGAATTAAAGGTTGAAACAAATCCGCCAAGATGATTTACATAATAAATCGGAACATCGTCGATAACCATCAGATTCTGATCAGGACTTCCACCACGGACATATAATCCGCTGGATGCTTCATTGCCAGATTGGATGCCTGGCATAAGTTGGAGAGATTTAAGTAAATCAGATTCTCCGCCAAGAGAAGGCATTACAGTAACTTTGCCAATAGGCACAGATACAATGCTCATTTCCTTTCTCTTTTCATAAGTAGTTGTTTTTTCTGCGCTTACAATCACTTCGTCGAGTACATTCCTGTTTATCAGTGCAAAATCAACCTTTAGATTCTGATTGGGTTTTATTTTATAAGACGATGGAGAATAACCAACATAGGAAGTTTGAAGCTTAATTGAGTCTTCCGATTGATTAAGGGTCAGTATATAATAACCATAACTATTAGAGATTGAATAATTTAAAAAGTTGGCAGTTGTTATTGTAGCCCCAGTAATTATTTCACCTGATGCTGCATCTGTGACATAACCGCTGATTGAAACCTTTTGTGAATACCCATGAGTACACAATACACAAAGAGCTAAAAATATAATGAACTTCTTAATCATTTGCCTGAGACAGTAATTATTTTTTCATCCGCTGAATAACCGGCGAAAATCCCATAACCACCTGTAATATTTGAATAAAGGTTGATTGGCTCGCTCATCCCACTGAAAATGTCATTTTCAAGGCTGAACAAATATGCAACCTGTCTTTCCTTGTATTTGTAGTAAGATTCAGAAACTGATCTGAATGTGATCGTAAGATTATAATCGGCGTATGTCATGGTAGCGAAATATATTTTTACTGAGCAATGTTTTCCATCAAACATTTTATCGTTGAAGATCAGGGTTCTTGGGCTATAATCAAGAAGCCCGGTTGATGTTATTATAGGGTCAGAGTTTTTCATAAACCAAATCGATGTATAATTATTGTCGATGATATATTTTGCGGACAATTGAACTTCATAAAAGGAAGGTCCTGACAAATCCTCGAAATCAAGCTTAAGTTCGTTAATTATAAATCCATCCTCATCGATTAATACCGAATCGGTACAAACATAGCTTTGAAGAAGGGTCTTTTCAGGAATGAGATCTTCACAAAAAACTGGTTCCATTCCAGGTGTAACAATCTCAAGGGCATAATTCTTATTTATTTCTGCCAGGATGTGCGAATAGTAGTATCCGGATTGAAAGTACAATGTATCTATGATGATTTTGTTTTCTCTTAGGATTACAGTTGCATCATCACATTCAGGAATTATATTTTCCAGTATCCCTATGCTCTTCGAAATATGGGCTTTAATTCTTGATCCATCAGTAAAAAAGCTGTTCACAACAATTTTGGGATCAGTTGGGGGCAATTCTATATCGATCACCTTTTTACATGACAGTAAAGAAGAAAAAACAATAAAATAGGTGATAATTCTAAGAAAATGACGCATCAAAAATTATAGTTGACTTTATATGAGAGTACAGATTTATTGCCATTTATGAAATAGAGATTTGAGAACTTGTAGTACAAATCGAAACTGACTCTTTTATTCTTTGAAAATAATGTTACACCTGGGGCAACGTAGTATCCGAATTTGTAATCTGTGTAAGAAGTCGGGTCAGATGAAGAAGTCAATTCTCGCCAATAGTGAGAATAGAACGGAGAAGCTTCTGCAAATACCTGAATTTGTCTTTCAGATAGTACAGAATATCGTGTTATTAAACCTATATTATACATAAAGTAATTATAGATCTGAAAGTTTTGAATTGAAGAAATGTTAATTGGGAGATTAAATGAAAGTTCAACGCCCGAAGTAAAATTCTTTGTAATCCTGTGGCTGTATCGGACCGCAGATATTGTATTCATATATCGAAAGTTGAAGAATTGTTCATTAATAAAGGGATTAAATTGAATTCCGATTTGGTTTTTTTTATAAGTTGTGATCTCCTTGTTTTCACTTTCTTGTGATAGTATAACCCTTGGAATTAACAGTATGATGAGCATAAATAGAAAAACCTTTGTTCTCATATCTTTCTGGTTGTTTTTGTTATTTCAGAATAGCTGGGATATTTTTTCGAATTTACTTAAACAACGAAGAAGTGGCAAGAAAAGTATGTGTTTGGCGTCAGCCAAACTCTTGCTTT
>CAYSHS010000273.1:0-4949 GCA_964430845.1 uncultured Pirellulales bacterium
CGTCGATCTCTATAGTTATATAAGGTTAGTAGAAAATAATTCTAATTCAATTAACTGCTATATAACTATACTATTGTATCGTTATTGCTTTTGTCAATCAACATTTAAAGGTCACATGAGCATCTTGCCCATGTATGTACGGGCAGGATGCACGTGCTATATTTAATTTAAAGACTCGTAGTGTTTTTAGAACGGGGGTCGTTGATTTTTTCAATGCAGTTATCGAGTTTCCCATTAATTACGTCTTGCCTGAACTCTTTCATCGGATCGTAAAATTCCCTGCTCAAATCGACTGTATTTATCATTAAACCGGGATGGTTTGCTCGCAGTTGATTAATGATTTTTCCGTCAGGCTGAATAAAACAGGATGGATAAGGTGAGAAATACCCGCTTGAATTCGCCATGCTTACCCAGAAATGGTTGCAGGCAGCATGGCTCTGCATTGTCTGTCGCATAATGTGTGTATGAACACTTGGACCTGATTGTTTTGCGTTGTAAAACGATTGAAGGATGCAGTTTACACCTTCTTTATAAAGCTGCCTGTACAATTCAGGAAAACGCAAATCGAAGCATATCAGAAGCGAGCATTTTACGCCGTTAATCTCGAAATTAACAAACCTGTTTCCCGGCGTCATTCGTTTCAAATCTCCCGTTGTGCAGAATCTTTTATCGTACCGGTCTGCAATTTCGCCTTTCGGATTGATAAGATACATGCTATTGTGAGGCTTGTTCGGCTCTGTCAGTCTATGAGTGCTTCCCAGGGCTACCCAAATTTTATGTTCCGCCGCAAGAGCCATGATTTTGAGTGTTTCTTTTTTGAGAAGCTCCCAGTCATAATTATCGAAGTTGGGAAAATCCGTTCCGACATAGCCGCTAAGTGCACATTCTGAAAAATGAACGATATCAACTCCGGCTGCCCCTGCTTTGCGAATATACCTGCATATACTTCGTGAGTTTTGCGTTATTGAACTGCTAACAGCAAACTGACATGTTGCTATTTTCAGAATATTTGTGGTCATTTGTTGAAAAAATCCTGTAATTATTTTCACTATTTGCGGATATTAGTATTCTTGTAATACTCTCAAGCCTAAATATTTTTCAATAGGCTCAAAATCTTTATCGCTGTGCAGTAAAGGTAAATCGTTTTCGATGCAGAATGTTGCAATAATAACGTCTATAGTTTTTCTGACGGTGATGCCCTTTTTTCTTAAATACCGGTAATTCTCGGCGCTTTTGACTGCCGATTCTTTACCAAGCATCTGCCTGAAAATTAGAGAATCGAAAAGCTCCCTGGCTTTTTTGAAATCATTATCATTCTGGAATCCCTGAAGAACTTCCGTTAAAATAATATCTCCTATTACAATAAGCTCTTTGCCAAACATGGAATCTAAAAGATTTGTTTGTTTTGTTGTTTTTCCTTTAAAATAATCTATCCATACTGAAGAATCCACGATTATCATTGGTCTGTTCTCATTTTATTAAGATCACCGGACCATTTTAATTTGCCGCGAAACTTACGGAATCTTTTCTGGTTGTTGAGCCTGATTAGCAATTTTAGTCCTTCTTCGATCGTTTTTTTCTTGGTCTTGAAACCAGAAAGCTGAAGTGCTTTCTTAATCAGATCATCATCAAGCACAATATTTGTTCTCATAATATACTCCTTTAAATGTGTATATATATTTAAATTATACACATTATACAGATCAATGCAATACCTTATTCATAATATTTCTGAATCTTGCTCTGCTTATGGGATAGTCGGCCAGTAACTTACCATTATAAATAACGGCAAAAACTGCATAAGGAGTAGGAGCATTTTGGGCATCTTTGTATGTTTTAAGTTCTATTACTTTAGGCTCCAGCTTATAAAAATTTCCGGTCATTTCAATTATTTCATTACTAAATTTAACTGTGTGCGGGCATTGATTAGAATGAATAAAAGTAAGCCCTTTACCGTACTTTTCCAATTTCTTATCCCAGTTGTCTTTAAATGCTGGATTCGAGGCAGACTTTTTTAATTTGAACGCGAGCAGTTCGTAATCAGGTGGTACAGCATTAACAATTTCAAAGCCATTTTTAAGGAATATGTCGCTATTTGCTAACCAGGGACTTTTTCGTGCTACTACTGCTACTCCTTTCATTTTGGATTTTTTTGCATCGTCTATACAACTCTGGATCAAAAATCTGCCATAACCTTTTCGTTTATGCTTTTTAGAGAAGTTACAAAGACAGTGAATAAACATGTATCCGTTCGCATTTACTCCCCTCCAGGCGTATTCACCCGGGAGATACTCTATATATCCGAATTGAGAGTTTTTATCGGAGAGAAGCACTTTCGCTTGTAATCCTTTTTCGAGATGCTTCTTTAACCAATTTGTTTTTCGCTGATGTCCTTCGTGATTTATATTTTTAATAATACAACAGGGCAATTCCTGAAGATTTTTTTGTGTAACATCAATTATTTTTATTTCTTCAGCCATATTCAATTCCTGTAAGTTACTTATTGGATTGGACGAATATTATAATTAAAGCGGCTTTTTTATGTTTTCACTCCTTTGCCTAATGCTAGATGTTACTTTAAGCCTGTTGTTTCATCCAAATCGAAGATTATATTCATATTTTGAATAGCCTGGCCGGAAGCGCCTTTTACGAGATTGTCGATTGCTGAAAAACACACGAACATATCTTTCACATACGCCGGAAAGATATGACAATAATTTGTTCCTGCAACGTCTTTGACGCCGGGGGCGGTTTTGCATACCTGCACGAACGGCTCGGCTGCATAGAAATCGTTATAAAGTTTTTGCAATTGTTCGTTATTGAGTTTTTCTTTCGGTTTGCAATAGACGGTGGAAAGAATTCCCCTGTCAAAACACCCGACATGAGGCTGGAATAACACGATAACATTTTCGCCCGCGACTTCGCTTGCTATTTGCTCGATTTCAGGCATGTGACGATGTGTCCCAACTCCATAAGGAAACAGGTTTTCATTCATATTCGGGAAATGAAATTTCTCGGACGGATTTTTTCCTGCTCCGGATGCTCCTGTAACGGCGTTGACAATAATCATGTCTGTTTCGACCAGACCTTTTTTGAGCAGGGGAGCGATAGCCAGCGAAGCACCAGTAGGGTAGCAGCCTGGATTAGCAACGAGTCTGGCGTTTTTTATTTCTTTGCGGAAAAGCTCAGGCAGTCCGAACGCGGCGTGCTTGAGATTTTCCGTATCAATGTGCTTGACATAATATTTTTCGTAAAGAGTTACATCCCTGATTCTATAGTCTGCACTGAAATCGACAACTTTGAGACCGGCATCAAGGAGTCTGGGCACAAATCCCATCGACACTTTATGCGGCAGACAGCATAGGGCTACATCAGCCATTTTAGCGAGCTTATCCAAATCCAGAGGCTCGATTTGCAAAGGACAACGTCCCTTGAATTGTGGAAAAATATCTTCCACCGCTCCACATTCGTCCGGCAAGGCAGTCAAATATGTGAGTTCTGCCTGGCTATGGTTCAAAAGAATTTTTATCGACTCAGCGCCCGTATATCCGCTGGCCCCGATTATCGCAACTTTAATCATATTTTACCTCCAATAAAAACAGCCGCTAAGTTTCTCTCAGCGGCTATTGTAACATTCCAAAATAAATTCGCAAATTAACGCTTCGAGAACTGGAATCTCTTTCTTGCACCGGATTGTCCGGGCTTTTTCCTTTCGACCATTCTCGGATCACGTGTAAGATGTCCACTGTCTCTGAGGGCCTGTACGTAGCTTTGGTCGTAATTCCTCAATGCCCTGGCGACTCCGAGTAATGAAGCCCCTGATTGGCCTGTTGTGCCGCCGCCTCTTACATTGATGTAAACGTCAAATAAATTTTCCGCTTTTACCGCTTTCAAGGGAGCAATGACTGCTTTTCTGTCCTGGTCTCTCCTGAAATATTCATCAATGTTCTTTTTATTTACAACCATTTTTCCGCTTCCCGGTTTAATCCGAACGCGAGCTACGGAGCTTTTTCTTCTGCCAGTTCCCCACCAAAAGCCGCTTTTAGGCTCTTTGGATGGATTAGATACCTGGGTAGTCTGTTCTTCAGTTTTTATTTCAGGAATTTGAATTTCATTATCTGCCATAAAATATTTTCTTTACTAAAATAATTCAATTTTTTGTGGTTTTTGTGCCTGGTTCTCGTGGTCTGGGCCTCGATAAACCTTTAGTTTCTTAAGCATGTTCCTTCCGAGCGCGCTCTTGGGCATCATGCGTTTTACTGCCAGTTCGATTACTTTTTCCGGTTTTTTCGTCATCATCTCAGCGAAACTGACGTATTTATGTCCGCCCGGATGAAGCGTGTAGTAATCGTATTCCTTGGTCTGGGCTTTTTTGCCGGAAAGTCTTATTTTGTCGGCATTTACAACAATTACATAATCGCCTGTATCCACGTGCGGCGTATATGTGGGTTTGTTTTTGCCCATTAAAATAGGCGCGATTTTAGCAGCCATCCGGCCTAATATCGCCCCGTCTGCATCAACGAGCAGCCATTTCTGCTCGACCTGGTTCTTTTTTGCCATAAAGCTCTTCATAGAAAAACTCTCTTTCATAACAGAAAAACAAGTATTCTAACGAATTTAAAATTTCTGTCAAACTCTTTTTTCATTGGAAATATCAACTTTTTCCAAATTAATGAATTATTCAGGTTAAAAGATTAGCGTTACTAAGATTTATTTTTTCTTTTCCAAATATAACTTATTCCTTATAAAAGGCTCACGTAAAAATACAATTATTATTTTAAGAAAATCGTTCAGCGATTTTCTTAAATAATATATGCCTTTTCTCATTTTTGCAAAACTCTTGTTTTAAGATTCAATTCTTTTATTTTCAAAATGTGAATTGTGTAGTTCATTGTGAGAATCGTAGTAGTGGAAGAAAAAAAATTTCATCGCTGCAAATTTCTTGAATT
>CAYSHS010000274.1:0-4947 GCA_964430845.1 uncultured Pirellulales bacterium
ACCAGGCATGTCAATAATAAATATATTAGAAATCGTACCGGACACCTTTAATTCCCCGCAGGCCAAATGTTCTGGCTGGCATCTCTTGAAGTTGCCCTTTTTGCGGGATTGCATTATTTAATAATACAAGCCAACAGGTTAGAACCTATGCGGCTGGAGATGGGAAAATTTATGCCTGTGATGACAGGCTTCGCAGCCGCAATTATATTGTGGAGCATAATCGTAATTCTACACTTCCGAAAACCCAGTTAAAACTTAAGGAAAAAACACGAATGAGGTAATACCGAAAACATATTTTTTTGTAAATATTGTAAAAAATGCTGTTAAGATGGGTTTTGCGCGGGTATAATCAGGTAAAATGTTTTAATTTTTTTTAAAAGGAGATTGAACATGAAAAGAAAGACAATTCTAACTCTTGTTGCCTGTGCATTGTTATGTGCTATGGTTATATATGTCGCACAAGCACAGACAAATCCTGCGGCTCCCGCAGGCGCGGCGCCAGGTGGTCGTGGCGGTATGATGGGCGGTGGTATGATGGGTGGTGGTATGATGGGAGGCGGCATGATGGGAGGCGGCCGCGGTGGAACGCCCCCCTCGTGGATTGAAGCAGGGTATAATGACCACCAGAACATGATGGAACAGCTCGGTATCAAGACGCTTCGCCCCGGCAAGAGCGGCAGTAATCAGACCGGTCCGGGTTTTGACGAAGCAACCGCTAATGACTGGATGCCTACCATGCCCGACGCACTGACCATGAAGGATGGCACTAAAGTTACCACTAAGGAACAATGGACAAAACGACGCGCTGAAATCCTCGAAGATTTTGAGCGTGAAGTCTATGGTCGCATTCCGGAAAATGTCCCCAAAGTCACATGGGAAGTCACTAACACAACAGAAGGTACAAGCGGAGATATTCCTACCATCACAAAAACGCTGGTTGGCCATGTTGACAACAGTGCATTCCCCGAGATAACCGTAGATATTCAAGCCAGTTTCACTGTCCCGGCCAATGCACCTGGGCCGGTTCCGGTTCTAATTCAGTTCGGCGGAATGATGGGCGGCGGAATGATGGGTGGCGGTAATCGCGGCCGTGGTGGTGCGAATAACAACACACCTGCCGGCGCCGGAGCCAGAGCAATGGCACCGACAACTATGAATAATACAGTTTTTGCGGCCATGGCTGGAGCAGCCACAGGTGGTGATAACACTCGCGGTGCAGCAGGAGGTCGTGGTGCTGGAGCAGGTGGTCGAGGTGGTATGATGGGTGGCGGAATGATGGGCGGTGGTATGATGGGCGGTGGTATGATGGGCGGCGGAATGGGTGGCGGCATTCCCCAGCAGGCACTAAGTCATGGATGGGGTTATGGCTCCATCAATCCCGGCAGTATTCAGGCAGACAGCGGTATGAATAATTTACGCCAGGGTATTATTGGGTTGACAAACAAAGGCAAACCTCGCAAACCGGATGACTGGGGAGCTTTGCGTGCATGGGGCTGGGGTGTTAGTAAATTGATTGACTACTTTGAAGCCAATCCTGATTCTAAAGTTGACCCCAAAGGAGTGGGCATTGAAGGTGTGTCACGATATGGCAAGGCTGCGCTGGTTACCGAGGCTTTTGACCCGCGTGTCGCCGTTGCACTTGTAGGTTCATCGGGTGAGGGTGGAGCAAAACTCCATCGCCACGATTACGGCGAATCAGTCGAGAATCTCGCCTCTGGCGGCCAAGGGGGTGAATACCATTGGATGGCCGGCAACTGGCTTAAATATGCCGCTTCCGATATAAACGGCAAATCAATGAATGCTTCCGACCTGCCTGTTGATTCACATGAGCTGATTGCTCTGTGCGCCCCGCGTCCCTGCTTCATCAGCTACGGCAGCACACAAGGCGTTTCAGGTGGTGACCCGCCCTGGGTTGACGCTCCGGGCAGCTATCGCGCCGGCATTCTGGCTTCGAAAGTCTATGAGTTATTAGGCAAAAAAGGTTATGGCGACGATATTAAGGACTGGGTCCATGCACCGCTGCCGAAAGTAGAAACTCTGGTCGGAGGCGAGCTGGCTTTCCGTCAGCATACAAGCGGCCACACCGATGGGCCGAATATCCCGATCTTTTTTGAATGGATCGGCAACTACATCAAATCACCGATGGCCCCGGCGGCTTCGGAACAATCCAATTAATAATGTTTATGATATAGATATGGGCGGGGAACAGATACATGTTCCCCGCCCTATTTTCGTTTCAGTCTGTCGGTAAGTGCTTTTAGTTTGAAGTTTCCATTTAACTACAAGGTGTTGGGAAAATCGGGGTGACTGGATTCGAACCAGCGGCCTCCTGGTCCCAAACCAGGCGCTCTAGCCAAGCTGAGCTACACCCCGAAATAACAAAGACAAATATTTTACCTGAAAATGCCCAGGATTGCAACAATAAGATTTTCAGGTATGATAATCAGCATTTATACTTACATATTCGGCGCTTAAATCGCAGCCGTAGCAAAAATCACTTTTACTGCCCGCTCCCAAATCCACGGTTATCGTATGCTCAGCCTGCGAAACAATTCTGCTGACTTTTTTAGCATCGAATTTTCGGGGCTTGCCATTGTGAAAGACTGTAACAGTGCCGATTTTGCAGTTTAGCTTGTTCGTATTCAGTTTTACTCCTGAAGAGCCGACTGCACAGATAATTCTCCCCCAGTTTGGGTCGCCGCCATGAATGGCGCATTTGACAAGAGGGTAGTCCGCTATCGCCCGGCAGGCTTTTAACGCGTCGCTTTGCGAGACGGCACCGTTGACTATTACCTTAAATATTCGAGTAGCTCCTTCGGCATCATGTGCCATCTGTCTTGCCAAATCATCACACAATTCAGTTAAAGCTCGAGAAAATTTCCTGTATTGAACGGACTGGCTTGTAATGGGCTTGTTTCCTGATGAGCCTGATGCTAAAATTATCGCAGTATCATTGGTACTCTGGTGACCGTCAACTGTCAGCTTGTTCAGGGAATTGCCAATTGCGGTTTTAAGAGCCTTGTTTAATAAGTCTTTCGTAATGGACGCATCAGTTGTGATAAAGCAAAGTGTTGTCGCCATATTCGGCGCTATCATGCCTGCGCCTTTGGTTGTGCCTGCTATGGTGACATTGACGCCTGAAATTTCTATCTTTCGGATGGACATTTTCGGTTTGGTATCTGTTGTCATTATTGCTTTTGTGAAATCCAGGCCGCTTTCAGAAGAAGCCGAGAGTTTCGCTGCTGCTTTCGAGATGCCATCGGTTATCTTTTTTATCGGAAGCTGCTCCCCGATAATCCCGGTTGAGGCGACGAGAACACAATGCGGATTCTCTTCGATTTGCAGGGCAGTTTGTTCACACATTTTAACTGCGTTTTTAAGACCTTCATTGCCAGTACATGCGTTTGCACAGCCGGAATTTACAACAACTGCATAAATCTTTTTGCTTTTAATGTGTTTTTTGGCAATTAGCACTGCCGCAGATTGAATTTTATTGGTTGTAAAAACAGCAGCCGCGTTTGCACCGCCCGGGCATACAATCATACCCAAATCGTTTTTGTTCGATTGCTTGATACCGCAATATATTCCAGTCGCAAGGAAACCTTTCGGTGCCGTTAGAGTATTATTTATCATTAGCATTTTCTTTATGAATTACAATGTTATTCTTTATATAGTTTTTTGAATTTATTTAATAATCCATCATATTCAGGAATTTTATTAAACTCATAAAGCCAGTTCTCAATATATTTAAAATCAATGGAATGTTTATTTTTAATCAAAACATTCTTAACATCTTCAATGTCAATATCTCGAGTCAGGCGTGGAGTTCCATATATAAGCACTGCCTGGCCGCCGATTATCATATATGGAATATTTGCATTATCAAGGCTTTGAGCTGTTTTTTGTAAAAGTTCTTCTATCACAAGTTCAATCCATTTATCGTTCTGGCGATTCTCAGGTCAGTTTCCAGCCCTTCTAAAATATTTTCGGAATTAAAAACGCCCAGTGTCAAGGCTTCTTTGTGCATTGCCTCATAAATGGACATGGCCTGTTTATGGGATATATTTTCCTGCTCTATGAGCCTTCTGTAAAATTCATTCAGTATGGTTTTATTCTTTATCATTACCTTTCCTTAAAGAATAGACTATTATCCTAAACATTATTTTATGAGCATTATAGCACAAATGTTTTCTAAATGTATTATTTTCCCTTTATCATGCAGACGGCGCTGCCGGCGGAGCGGGTGCTGATTCCTCTGTTTTTGGCTTTTCCTGCCCCGGCTTTTCCGGTGCAGGCACAATTATTCTCCTGCTCGGATTCGCCGCGCTAAAATCCATAATGAAGCTGCTCACCTGCCGGGTGACTTCTTCGGTTATTTCTTTAACAATTGTACCGGGAGTCACCAACAATAATGACCTGGTTCCTGCGCCTGTCGGGACCATGGGCCATGTCCGGCTGAATGAGCGGATTTGGTTATCGCGAAGTAATATTTCAGGCTGCACAGCTTCGGTATAAACAAAAACAGCGTAGGCAGGCAGGGGGGTATCGTTTCTGACTTTCGCAAAAACAGTGACGTTCAGACTCAATGGAGCATTTGTAGATGTGGCGTTAAATCTGTTGGTAATTCTTATACCGGATTTTTGAAGCATTTGCTCCAAATGATTTTGAAGGTCTTTTTGTGTTAATGGACCGATTTGCGCAGTGAAATTAGGTTCAGATATATTTGCTTCGACAATCTCGAGACTAACCTTTGGATAAACATCCCGAACATTTCTAAGCGTTGAAATCCCGAACCATTCGAGCTGCAATTGATCTGTTTTATCCTGCGGCTGCGCACCTTCAACCATCGCGCCACAGATAAACAATGCAGTCGTAAGAGCCAGGTAGAATTGCCTTTTCATTTTCATTGTTTTCCCCTTTCAAAAATAATTCTAATTCAATTAACTG
>CAYSHS010000275.1:0-4939 GCA_964430845.1 uncultured Pirellulales bacterium
TGATCCATGACATTGGCAAGGTAGTGATCCTCAGAGCCCTGGACGACAAAATTGTACCGGACATGAATGGCACTGAAATAAACATATGTTCTTTAAGAACAAGGAGTTACATTGCTTTGTAATTGTCTTTAGATAAAGGAGTTTTCAATCTGATTTTTCCGGAGAGACCATTAACGCAACAAACACTCGCCCTTTTGAAATCGTCACAAGGATGTTCTTGTAACTACTATCAGCTAAAGTAGTTGCGCTTATTTCAGTGCCATTCGTACCGGGCGCCTTTAGTTCCTTTGAAATTAATGCGTTTATCGCTTTTTTTGAGCTCGTTAAAAAATTTTAAATATTTCTATTGACAAATTCAATTATATAATTAAACTAAGGTATAGAAGTAGGTTTAATATGGTAGATAAAGAAACAAAAATGAGAAAACAAAGAACCGATGGTCAGGAGACTCGTCAGCGTTTGCTCGATGCCGCGGGCATGGTATTCGCAGACAAAGGATTCTGGGAAACAACGAATGCAGACATCTGTGAGAAAGCAAAGGTCAACACGGCAGGTGTGAACTATCATTTCGGCAGCAAGGAAGAGCTTTATGTCGAGGCGTGGAAATATTCATTCGATAAATCACTGAAAAAACATCCACCTGATGGAGGCGTATCACCCGAAGCTCCTGCGCAGGAAAGGTTAAAGGGCAGAATCCTCTCTTTTATGCAGCGTATTATCGACCCCGAAACCTATGAGTTTTATATAACGCATAAGGAAATGGCTTGTCCTACAGGTCTTCTCCAGGGAATTTTACATTCCTCCATAGAGAGCCTGCTTGGTGGTTTTAAATCTATAGTTGTGGAATTAATGGGAAAAGACGCAAGAGAACAAGACGTTAATTTCTGTTATATGAATGTTGTAAATATGTGTTTTGGAATTGTGCGGCAGTTACATCACGGCAGGATAATGAGAAACAAACAGAATATCAGAAAATCTTTTTCAGAGAAGGACATCGAAGCGTACGCTAATCATATTGTATGTTTTTCTTTGGCCGGGATTCGCGGCATTTATGAAAATAGTAAGAAAAAAGCGGTAACACCAGGGAAAAGAGTAAAAATAAAAAAGCGTCGCATCGGGAGTAAATAGTGATGTTGTATAAATCAATATATGTAAAATTTGTCTTGCTGCTGTTTGCATCTGCCACCGGCATCATTATAACAGGTTGTGCCGAAGTTGGGCCTGATTATACAAGTCCTGAAATAGAAGTATCCCGGGACTGGCATACAGAATTGGAACGTGGTCTGAAAGCTGAAGAAATAGACCCGAATACTTTAACGCAATGGTGGACAATTATAAATGACCGGAAGCTTACAAGCCTCATTGAGCGTGCTAAAGCCAACAATCTTGATCTAAAGATTGCAATTGAACGAATTCGTGAGTCACGTGCCAGGCGTGTTATTGCGGAAGCTTCACTCTATCCGGACCTTAACGTTTCAGGCTCTGCGACCAAAAGCCGCACGAGAAATGTTAGTGATACAAGCGGCCAGTACTCTGCAAATTTCGATGCGGGCTGGGAGATGGACATATTCGGAGGCCTGCGTCGCTCAGTCGAAGCTGCCAATGCGGATTTGCAGACGTCACAGGAAAATATGTATGATGCATTAGTTTCTTTACTGGCTGAAGTTGCAATCAATTATGTTGATGTGCGTACGTATCAGGCACGCCTTGATAGTGTGCAGGCCAGTATTGATTTGCAGAACGAAACATATCAATTGACTTTATGGCGGAACGATGCAAATTTAGTTGATGAGCTTGTCGTTCAGCAGGCGAAATATAATCTCGAAAGCTCACGTTCACAGATACCATCCCTTCAAGCGGGATTGGAACAGTCCATGAACAATCTTGCTGTGCTTCTTGGTCAAGAGCCTGGTAAGCTTCAGGAAGAATTGCAGGAAGTTGAACCTATTCCTGTGGCTCCCGCGAATGTTGCGATAGGTTTACCGGCGGATATTATTCGCCGCCGACCCGATATACGCAGCGCAGAGCGTTCTTTAGCCGCACAAACTGCAAGAATTGGTGTTGCTGCCGCAAAACTTTACCCCAGTTTTACTTTAAATGGTTCTCTTGGTCTTGATGCTTCTTCATTGAGTGATATATCATCCGGCTCATGGCTATTAAGTGGAGGCCCGCGTTTTAGCTGGCCGATTTTCGATGCCGGCGCGATAAAGCAAAATATAAATGTACAATCGGCGCTTGCAGATGAATATTTGTTACAGTACAGGTCAGTAGTTCTTTCCGCACTTAAGGAAGTAGAGAATGATCTTGTTTCCTGCGTTCGTGAACTGCAAAGAAGGGACAATTTGCGTCAGGCTGTCGAGGCGGCCCAGGCGGCGGTTCAACTGGCAAGACAGGAGTTCGAGGTGGGTCTGACAGATTTCACTACGGTGTTGGATACACAGCGATCGTTGCTGAGTTTTCAGGATCAGCTCGCACAAAGTGACGGCGCAGTAACATCAAACGTGATAAGGCTTTACAAAGCACTTGGAGGTGGATGGAACACTTTAGCTTCAAATGAGTATTAATATAATATTTAAAGGAAAAATATATGAAATCGAGAAAAAGCTCGAATACCGATATCGACCATGTCCTTGAGTTGGATCATAAGTATAGACGGCGACGACATCTGAGGCGATGGATTATTCTTATTATTGTTTTGGCGTTAGCTGTAACAGCTTTCTATGCATTCAAGAAGAAAGAGGGACAGAATTCTCCGAAATACGAAACACAGCAGGCCAGGCGAGGTAATCTGACAATAATTGTTACAGCCACAGGCACACTTCAGCCGACCAACGAGGTAGAAGTGGGCAGTGAGGAATCCGGAATCGTCAAGAGCGTTGACGTTGACTATAATGATAAGGTCGTTGTCGGTCAGGTTCTTGCAAGGCTTGATACATCGAGGCTTGATGCACAAGTGACACAGGCAAAGGCTTCTCTCGAAGCAGCGAAAGCTAACGTTTTCCAGGCTCAGGCGACTCTTAATGAGACCAGCAGCAAACTTGAACAATATAAGAAAGTTCGCCAGTTGAGTGATAATAAGGTTCCATCACAGACTGAGCTTGACGCGGCACAGGCAGCTTATGAGCGTGCCAAAGCAAATATAGCCAGCGCAAATGCATCCGTGTCACAGGCGCAGGCCGCTCTTGAGACATATCAGACGGATTTATCTAAAACTGTTATACACTCACCTATTAATGGAGTTGTTCTGACACGGAATATCGAGCCAGGCCAGACTGTAGCTGCGGCATTTCAGGCGCCCGTCTTATTTACGCTTGCAGAAGACCTTACTCAAATGGAGCTGCATGTCGATGTAGATGAGGCTGATATTGGTCAGGTCAGGGAAGGCCAGGAAGCGGTATTTACAGTAGATGCGTATCCGAATCGTTCTTTCCAGGCTACAATAATACAAACCCGCTATGGCTCACAAACTGTAGAGGGTGTAGTGACATACGAAACTGTGCTGAAAGTGGATAATTCGGACTTGTCGCTGCGACCCGGCATGACGGCTACAGCAGACATCACTGTCAACAAAGTCGAGAATGCCATACTTATCCCTAATAATGCACTTCGTTTTTCTCCCCCGGAACAACAACAGCAGCAGGTACGTCCCAGCGGCTTCTTCGCATTGATGCCGCGACCGCCAAGAATGGAAACGCAGCAGCATGAGGAAGAGTCATCTAATAAAACAGAGAAAAAAGTCTGGACGTTTGTTAATGACCAGTTGTCGCCTATTGATATTACTGTTGGGTCAACAGATGGAGTTATGACTGAGGTTGTAAAAGGCGATATCGAACCCGGTACAGAGCTGGTTACCGATTTACTAACATCTCGGTAAAGGTAAAAATGTTAAATAATACAAATAATAATGGACATTCTATAATAACCCTCAAGGGAATAACAAAAGTCTATGGCCAGGGACAGGGAGCAATGGAGGCGCTTCGCGGCATAGACCGTCCCAGCGGAAAGGGTGAGTTCCTTGCTGTGATGGGGCCGAGCGGGTCAGGCAAATCGACCTGCATGAACATTCTCGGTTGTCTTGACGTGCCGACAAAAGGCTCGTACAAGTTCCGTGATGTCGAGGTCAGTAAGCTTAGCCGCAAGCAGCGTGCACTGCTTCGACGCAACTATCTTGGATTCGTGTTCCAGGGCTATAATCTTCTTAATCGCACATCCGCAATGGAGAACGTCGAGCTGCCTTTGATTTACAGGGGCACAAGCGCTGATGAGCGTCATCATCGTTCTTTGATGGCTCTCAAAACAGTTGGCCTGCTCGGCTGGGAATCTCATACCCCGGGAGAGCTTTCGGGTGGACAGCAGCAGCGAGTTGCAATTGCACGTGCTATAATTACGGAACCATCTGTTCTACTGGCGGATGAGCCGACAGGCAACCTGGATTCGGCGTGCAGTGTCGAAATCATGGAATTGCTTTGTGAGCTGAACAATAATCGCGGCATAACTGTTGTCATGGTTACACATGAGCCGGATATGGCTGCTTATGCTAAACGAATTGTCCATTTTAAGGACGGCCTGGTTGAGTCGGATAATCATAACGGGAGTAAATCATAATGTTTTGGAATGCAATTTTATTGGCTTTTCGTGAAATTAAACGCAACGTCCTGCGTTCTTTTCTGACCATACTTGGTATTGTCATCGGCGTATCTGCGGTAATTACTATGGTCACGCTGGGAGGCGGCGCTACAGCGCAGGTCACGCAGCAAATAGCAAGCATGGGAAGTAATCTGCTTATGATCAGCCCGGGAAGAAGGATGGGGCCGGGCAGTATGGGTGCAACACCTGCTATGTTCAAGATGGAAGACGTAGAAGCCGTTGCCAGGGACATTAGTTCGGTTCAGGCTATAGCACCAATTTCATCTAAATCAATTACTTCGGTTTTTGGAAA